>JBKJMR010000690.1:0-3378 GCA_046596275.1 Bacteroidia bacterium
ACAGGTGACAGGTGACAGGTGACAGGAAATAAACGTTGCGCTCTGTGGTATTATTCGTGAGAAAAATGTGTCCACGGATTTCCAATCACCAAAACTTGACCGCGTGGAATTATAGGAAAATATTCCCGTTTCCGAAGTTTCCATCGTAATTAATTGATTTGCATCAATATATGTAATTACATACGTCAGGAAAACGGAAAAAATATTAAAATTTAATATAAAGAAACGTTGTAATCATAAAATGTTTCCATAGTTTTGCGCCCAGATTTTGATGCCCCCATGGAAACTAAAGAGAGAATATTACGTGCCGCTTATGAATTGTTTTTCAGGTATGGCATAAAGAGCGTGACGATGGATGATATAGCCAAACATCTGAGCATGTCTAAAAAAACGATCTACCAATTCTTCCGTGATAAGGATGAAGTGGTGCATACGTTGATGGAAAGTGCGCTGGAAGAAGACCGCAGAGATTTTCATGCGATTGCTGAAAAATCAGGAAATGTTGTGGAAGAAGTTTTTGAGATGATGAAAAAAATGAATGTCATTTTCGGCACAGTTAATCCGAACATTTTTTACGATCTGCGAAAATATCATCCACAAACATGGGAGCTTTTCCACAAATTCAAAACGGAATTCATCGTTGAACAAGTGGAAAAAACGCTTGAAAAAGGAAAGAACGACGGCTTTGTCAGGGGCGATGTTAATTCAAGGCTGCTTGCAAAGCTGAGAGGAGAAGAAATTGAAATGGGGTTTAATCCTGTGCTTTTTCCGCCCGACAAATACCGCATTCTTGACGTACAGCTCGCTTTTGCGGAACATTTTCTTTATGGCATCTGTACATTAAAAGGACATAAGCTGATTAACAAACGCAAACAAATAATTGAGGAAGATTAAAATATTCTTCAGCCCAAAACGACTCACCGAAAACAACCATTAGCTTTTTTACTCTTTATTATGAAAACAATCCGTTCAATTTTATTCCGCAGCCTTCCGGACAAACGCAGATTTCTTCTTGCTTTTGTACTTGTTTCAGGCTTTGTAACCTTGAAGGCACAGCAAACCGACACGGCGAGCTATTCCTATTCATTGCAACAGTCGGTTGACTTTGCATTGCAGCACAACACCGCGATGCAGAATGTAATGCTCGACCAGGTTTCAGCTGACTATAAGGTAAAAGAAGTGATCGGTGCAGGTCTTCCGCAAATTAACGGTTCGGCTGAAGTCCAGAATTTTCTGAAGATCCCTACTTCTCTTATTCCCGGAGAAATTTTTGGCGGACAGCCGGGCACCTTTATCCCGGTTCAGTTCGGAACAAAATATAATGCGACCCTTGGTGTGAGCGGATCGCAATTGCTTTTTAACGGAAGCTATTTTGTGGGAGTGAAAGCGGCGAAGCTTTACCAGGAGCTGGCACAGAAAAATGTGGACCGTACAAAGATCGAAGCGACGGCTGATGTAACAAAAGCCTATTACACGGTGCTGATTAATAATGAACAAAAGAAATTGCTCGATGCAAATCTTGAACGCATTAAAAAATTAATGGATGACACGAAGGTGCTTTTCCAAAACGGATTCGTAGAAAAGCTGGATGTTGACAGGATCACAGTGACGTATAATAACCTGACAACCGAAGCAACAAATATCAATCGCCTGCTCGATCTTTCCCTTGTGCTGTTAAAATATCAAATGGGAATGGATCAAAGCGCAAAGCTTACGCTCACTGATAAAATAGAGAATGTTGCATTTACTCCAACAGCGTTGGACAATTCAACCTTCGATTATCGCAATCGTGTTGAATTCCAGCTTTTCGAAATGCAATTGCGCGGGCAGCAGCTTTTTCTCCGTTCAGAACGATTCGGTTACATGCCAACACTTATACTTTTCGGGTCGGCATCTACACAGGCGCAGCGCACCAAATTCGATTTCTTCGACAGGCAGCAGCCCTGGTTCCCGATCGTAGTGGTTGGTTTGCGTTTGAGCGTTCCGATTTTTGATGGTTTGCAGCGTCATTATCGCGTAGAGCAATATAAGGTCGGCATTTTACAGGCGGAAAATAATCTTATGATGATGCAGCGCACAATTGATATGCAGCGCGCGGTTGCAAAAGTTGCTTTGCAAAACAGTTCAGCTTCTTTAGCATCTCAAAAAGAAAATATGGCGCTTGCTGAAAGTGTATTCGATTCATCAAAGAAAAAATACGATGCCGGCGTCGGATCAAATCTTGAAGTGATCAATGCACAAACTGCGTTGAAGGAAGCACAGACAAATTATTTCAGCGCGCTGTATGATGCAGTGATCGCAAAAATTGATTACGACAAAGCATCAGGAGCATTCACAAAATAAAAAAAGAACTTAAAGATCAATTGTCCTATACCAACCATTATGAAAAAATCGCTTGTATTACTCAGCCTCCTTTCACTTTTCGCAGCGGCTTGCGGTGGTGAACAATCCAAAGACGCTGTTCTGAAAACGAAAAGGGCAGAGTTTGAAACTCTTCGAAAGGAAATTTATGACCTTGAAATCGAGATCGCAAAAGGCGATACCACTAAATCAAATAACGGTAAGCCTGTCCGCATTTCAACGCTTGCGATTTCTTCCTTCAAACATTCGATTGATATCCAGGGAAGAGTTGACGCTGATCAAACAGTTTCTGTAGGACCGCAGATGCCTGGTCTTGTAAAAGCAGTTTATGTACATGTAGGCGATGTAGTTCGTGCAGGTCAGCTCCTTGCTACGCTTGATGCAAACGCAATGTCGCAGCAGCTCGCTGGATTAAAACTTCAGCGTGACCTTGCGAAAGATATTGCTGAGCGTCAGAAAAAACTCCTGGATCAGCAGATCGGAACTGAGATGCAGTATCTCCAGTCAAAAACAATGTATGAATCACTGGAAAAACAGATCAGTGCGATGGAACAGCAAATCGGAATGTCAAATTTAAAAGCACCGATGGATGGAGTGGTTGATGCAATAAATATCAAAGCAGGTGAAATGGCTTCCCCGGGATTTTCCAACATCGTGGTTGTAAATACAAGCAACCTGCGTGTGAAAGGTGAAGTGGCGGAAGGATATGTTTCGATGGTAAAAACCGGTAATCCTGTAAGCCTTTATTTTCCTGATGCGAATAAATCTGTTGAATCAAAGATCACTTATTCGGGCCGCATGATCAACAACCTGAACAGAACATTCAGCATTGAAGTTGCGCTTCCTTCGAGAGAAGAAGGAATTGTTCCGAATATGATCTCGGTGATCAAGATCAATGATTATTCGAATGATTCTGCACTTGTTATTCCACTGAGCGCAATCCAACAAACATCTGACGGAAAAACATTTGTTTATGTTGCAGTAAAAGGTAAAGACAACAAAATGGTGGCTGAAAAA
>JBKJMR010000006.1:0-2995 GCA_046596275.1 Bacteroidia bacterium
TTTCAACCGGAATTATCACACCAATGCCATTGTCATTCCAGGTGATGCCGAATCCGACTGATGGCGAACTTTTTATTACAACAAAAGATAATAATGAAAAAATGATCGTCGTAACCGACGTTCTTGGACAAATCGTTTATTCCGAATTGCTTACCGGAAATAAGATCAGCGTAAATATTACGGGACAAACTCCCGGGATTTATTTTGTGGAGGTAAGAGATACGGTTACAGGTAAAACCGGGGTGAAGAAGATGATTTTGCAATAAGCCCATGGTAGAATGGTAAGGACCCGTCTCAGAAATGAGGCGGGTTTTTTTATGCAATCAATCGAAGTGCCTGTGTAAAGAATCGAAAACATAAATCGGAAAAAAGGAATCATCGTAAAATTGTATTAAGCATTCGTCCCGAAGCTGAAAAGGAAAAAGTGAAGTTGTACTAAACCCGGGGATTATGAAAACCAAATTACTTACAGCGCTGTTTATTCTTCCGCTGCTATTTATTGCTTCCTGCAAAAAATCCGAATTGAATACTTTACGTACGGGGCAAGTTAGCGTCCGTTTGATGAATGATACTTCGGCAACCAGCTATGAAGAAATAAATATTGATGTGCATAGCGTACAAGTTCATATCGCAGGAGCTACGGGTGGAGACTGGTATAAGTTGAGTACAAATTCAGGACTCTATAATGTGCTTACACTTAGTAATGGTGTTGACGCATTGCTCGTGAATGAAAAAGTTCCGACCGGGGCGATTACCAAAATCCGTCTCAATCTTGGTTCACGTAACACGATCCGCAAAAATGGTGTGCTTTACCCGGTAACAATTCTTCCGCAAGATAAATCAGCATTCGAAGCGGAAGTTTACGGAATGATCGATTCAAAAAGCCTGAATATGCGTATCATTTTTGACGGACCCGGATCGATTATCCAGGATAGTCAGGCATCGTATCAGCTGAAGCCGGTGATGCGGGTTTATAGAGATACGTTGTAATTCGGAAATTTCATTTTGTGGGGGATTTCCTTGAGAGCAAAATGAACAATGTCAATCCGCCGCGGCGGAAACAATGTTCAATGAGCAAAGGAAAAAATAAGGGGAATTGAAAAACCCTCAAAGCGTTGCGCACAAGCAAACGCGGCGGCTAACGCTTTGAGGGTTGAGAGAGATTGGCTTCAGAAAAAAACGAACAATGTCAATCCGCCGCGGCGGAAACAATGTTCAACGAGCAAAAGAAAAAAGGAAATTAATCCAGCTTCAAAACTGCCATGAAAGCGCTTTGAGGAATTTCTACCGAACCGATCTGGCGCATTCGTTTCTTTCCTTCTTTTTGCTTTTCAAGAAGCTTTCGTTTACGAGAAATATCTCCGCCGTAACACTTCGCTGTTACATCTTTACGAATAGCAGAAATGTTTTCGCGGGCAACGATCTTCGCGCCGATCGCGGCTTGAATGGCAATCTGGAATTGCTGGCGCGGAATAAGCTCTTTTAATTTTTCGCAGATCTTCTTTCCGAATTCATGCGCGCGTGAACGGTGGATCAATGCTGATAACGCATCGACTTGTTCTGCATTGATAAGAATATCCAGCTTCACAAGATCTGACTGGCGATAATCAATTGGTGTGTAGTCGAAAGACGCATACCCTTTTGAAATTGATTTCAGCTTATCATAAAAATCAAATACGATTTCTCCGAGCGGCATTTCAAAAACCAATTCCACGCGATCTGTTGTGAGATACGTTTGATTCTGAATAATTCCACGCTTTTCCATGCAGAGCTTGATGATTGAGCCAACAAATTCTGATTTGGAAATAATATTCGCTTTGATAAACGGCTCTTCAATAGACTCAAGCTTTGAAGGATCCGGCATATCACTCGGATTATTCATGTGAATGACTTCGCCATTGGTTACATGCGCGATGTAAGAAACGTTCGGAACGGTTGTAATAACCGTCATGTCGAACTCTCTTTCCAAACGTTCCTGCACAATTTCCATATGCAGCATTCCTAAAAATCCGCAACGGAAACCAAATCCCAAAGCAGCAGATGCTTCCGGCTCCCAGGTCAATGATGCATCGTTCAATTGCAATTTCTCCATGGAGTAACGCAACTCTTCAAAGTCATCGGTATCGACAGGATAAATTCCCGCGAAAACCATCGGCTTCACATCTTCAAATCCAGCAACACCTTTTTCACACGGGCGCGAAACTGAAGTAATAGTATCACCTACTTTTACCTCGCGCGCCGATTTAATTCCGGAAATAATATAACCTACATCGCCCGTTTTCACAGAGTCGCGCGGCGACAAGGTCAACTTTAAATTTCCTACTTCATCGGCAATGTATTCGCTGCCGGTATTGACAAATTTTACTTTTTCACCTTTACGAATTTCGCCGTTCTGAATTTTGTAATACGCGATGATTCCGCGGAATGAATTAAAAACAGAATCGAAGATCAACGCCTGCAATGGTGCATCGGGATCACCTTTCGGAGCAGGAACACGTTCGATAATTGCATCAAGAATTTCCTGGATTCCAACTCCTGTTTTACCTGAAGCAGAGAGAATATCTTCTCTTTTACAACCAAGCAATTCTACAATCTGATCTTTCACCAATTCCGGCTCCGCACTCGGAAGATCAATTTTATTGAGAACAGGAATGATTTCAAGATCACTTCCTAAAGCGAGGTACAAATTTGAAATGGTCTGCGCCTGGATTCCCTGTGCAGCGTCTACGATGAGCAATGCACCTTCGCAGGAAGCAATGGAACGCGAAACTTCATAAGAGAAATCAACGTGACCGGGAGTATCGATAAGGTTCAGCGCGTATAAGGTGCCGTTCCTTTCGTAATTCATCTGGATCGCTTTACTCTTGATGGTAATGCCACGTTCTTTTTCAAGATCCATGTCATCAAGCACCTGGTTTTCCATATCACGTTTGGAAATGGTCCCGGTAAATTCAAGAAGTCGATCGGCCAGGGTAGATTTGCCGTGATCGATATG
>JBKJMR010000075.1:0-2928 GCA_046596275.1 Bacteroidia bacterium
GCTGTTTGTTGTAAAATGTTTTAGAAACAGATGACGTTGACGCTTGCGATCTATGATATTTTTCAGACATCAGGTCTGCGTGCATACGTTAATTTCCAAAACCAGGATGCATACATTGCCTTTATTCCTGAAACCCCGCGCGTGTTTTTCCGTGTGCGTTATACATTCGGTAATACAAAAGCAACACGCAAGGCGCAGGATAAATCGGGTGCTGATGATTTGCAGAATCGGACGGGGAAATAGTTGATAGGAAAAAGGTTGGTGGTTGCAATGGAAAAGTTGGTGTCCGCTGCGGCGGAGGTAGTGGAAAAAAAGGTTGGTGGTAAACGGGAAAAATCATCTATTGCGACCACCTACAAAAACGACCACCTACCACCAACTTTCCCGGCACTACTTTTTATTAAGGAACCGCCAGAGGACTCCTTCTTTTAGTGCGAAGGAAGAATAGCGCATTTTGGAAATGTTGAGCCGGCTTATTACTGTTTCTACTAACACAGCGGAAACAACAATCAGGTCGACGCGCATGGCTACGAGGCCTTTCATTTTTAAGCGCTGATCTCTTGTTGATGCGAGAATGGTTGAGTGTATGTCGTTACACTCTTCAAGTTTGAATTCGCATTCTGTACTTTCTGAAAGTTTTGGCAGCGAATGAAAACGCTGGTTCACTAATTCCGCAAGTGATTCAAAAGATCCGGAAGCACCGATCAATTCTTTTACTTTGAATTTTTCTGCGGCGTCCCAGAGTGGTTTTAATTCTTCGAGAATATATTCGGTAATTTTCTGTTGTTCCTCCGGCTTGATCGGATCAGAAGGTTCGAAACGTTGCAACAAACGTGATGCTCCGAGTTCAAAACTTTGCATCCAGAGAATTTCTTTCTCATCGAGAATAATAAACTCTGTGCTTCCTCCGCCAATATCAATAATAACAGCGGGTTCACTGGTAAGCTTCACCGCCTGTCGCACCCCCATTGAAATAAATTCAGCTTCCATTGCACCGGAAATAACCTGTATCTCAATACCTGTTTTTCCTAAAACAGTTTGCACAAATTCCTTTCCGTTTTCTGCACACCGTACAGCTGAAGTTGCAAATGCAAGTGTACGTTCACATTGCCACTGCTGAATCGTGGAAGCATAATTTTCCATCGCTTCTAATCCGCGAATGAAAGCTGCTTCCGCTATAAAGCCTTTATTGATTCCGCCTTCTCCTAATTTAACAGGAAGCCTTTCATTATATAACGTTTCGAATCCACCAAACAAATCTGTCTCCGCAACCAATAAGTTGAAGGTGTTAGTTCCCAGATCGATTACGGCTATTCTCATTGACAAAATTCAATATTCAATATTCAAAATTCAAAATCAATAATTTCAATTTTGAATGTTGAATATTGAATTATTTACGCTTTATAAAATATCCACTTGCCTAATTCTTTCCATGATGCTTTTTTGCCGTACATGAGAATACCAACGCGGTAAATCTTTGCGGCAATCCATGTCATTACAAGAAACGAGGCGACTAAAATACCAAGTGAAGTTAATAATTCCGATACGGAAACACCTCCGAAAGGAATTCGCATAAGCATTACGATAGGAGAAGTGAATGGAATCAGCGATAGCCAATACGCGACTGTACCGTTGGGGTCATTTAAAACAATGCCTGCAGAAAACATCGCAATCATTAATGGTATTGTTACGGGAACAGAAAATTGTTGTGTATCTGCTTCAACATCTGCGGCAGAGCCCATTGCTGCGAATATTGCAGCGTACAACAAATAGCCGAAAAGAAAATACAATAGAAACGCCGGAATAAGGTTCGACCACGGAATACCCATAATCGTTTCTACCATTTCCTGCGTCTTTTCTGTCGGGTCGATAGAAACCATATTTGTATTGTTATCGTCCACCGCAATGCCGGTTGTCAGTTGGTGCGTTTGCAGCTTGCTGACATCGAGCTTTTGATCATTTACCGAGTTTACAATAGGCAGAACAATCACCATCGATAAAATCAACCAGATAAGAAACTGTGTTATTCCGACCATCGTCACGCCCATTATTTTTCCGATCATCAGCTGAAAAGGTTTTACTGACGAAATAATAATCTCCACCATGCGGGTTGTTTTTTCTTCCACAACACTTCGCATAATGCGTACGCCAAACATTAAAATGTACATATAAATAACCACTCCGAAGAGCAATCCTACAAGCGCCTTTACATCGTTTTGTTTTATCGTTCCATTTACTTCGTTTGCTACAACTACTTTCTTTAAAGAAAGATTAATTGCCTTAGCAGGCAGATGATTCATTCGCATATTATCTCGCTGCAATTCTGCGGATAAAATATTCTGAATCGTGTTTACCGTATTTATCCCGGGATTTTTTGTTGAGATCAGCTTCACCGTCATACCTACACCATAAGTTCCGGTTGTATCTGCTCCCATGAAATTTTCAGGAAACCATAGAATAGAAACGTCGGAAGAATCTTTGAATATTTTCCTTACTTCGTCCAACGGCTTGTATACATAATTGTAATTGACGTGAAGTTTCATTGTATCGTGCAATACATATGCATAGCCGAGTGAATCAGGAATACCCGAAGCATCAACAATAACGATTGTTCTTGGTGCATCGGCAACCTGTTTTAATTTTTGAGTAGTAAAAAACAATCCGGCGATCAGCAAGGGAAAAGCAAAACACATTATGATAAATGTTTTGTTCCTGACACCCGTGATATATTCACGCCAAAAAATGATTCCGATTTTTCCCATTTTATTTGTTTGGTGGGTACGAAAAACGAAACAGAACGAAAAAAGTCGAAAAGCGAAAAGGCACGAAAGTCACTTCCGTATTCTTTCGTAATTTTTCGTCCTGATTTCGTTTTTCGTACCCATTCCTATTCTGTGTAATTGCTTTTTGTTCCAAGAACTATTTCTG
>JBKJMR010000076.1:0-4031 GCA_046596275.1 Bacteroidia bacterium
GGTGAGCTGATATTTCCTGTACCTGCGATGACGGTCCAGTTTCCACTTCCTGTTACAGGTGTATTTCCGGAAAGCAATACAGTCGTTGCGCAAATTGTTTGATCTCCGCCTGCACTCGAAGCTGAAGGTGCCTGGTCGCGGAAAATAGTTACAAGGTCGCTTGAAGCAGGACACGTTCCGTTTGTGATTTCCCATTTGAAAACATTTGCACCAACACTTAATCCATTGACAGCAGATGTTGGCGAATTCGGTGTGACGATTGTTCCTGTTCCCGAAATCAAATACCATGTACCGGTTCCTGTAACAGGAGTATTCCCTACGAAATTTGTTCCCGCAGTACAAATAGTTTGATCCGGACCTGCGTTCGAAGTAGTAGGGAACGGATCAACAATAATTGTTACCTGGTCGGTTGAAGAAGGACACGTGCTGTTTGAAATGGTCCACTGGAAAATAGTTGCACCGACGGTTAAACCTGTTACTGTTGTTGCCGGCGAAGATGGTGAAGTAATTGTTCCTGTTCCGGAAATCAATGTCCATCCTCCATTTCCGATCAACGGCGTATTTCCCGCAAGTGATGTACCTGGTGAACAAATAGTTTGATCCGGACCTGCATTCGATATTGTGGGATTCTGATCAACAGTAATTGTTACCTGGTCTGATGATGCAGTGCATGTACCGTTGGAAATTGTCCACTGGAAAACATTCGCACCAACTGATAATCCGGTAACAGTTGAAGTTGCTGAAGAAGGATTTGTAATTGTTCCTGTTCCG
Organism: Bacteroidia bacterium; assembly: GCA_046596275.1. Classification (GTDB taxonomy): domain Bacteria; phylum Bacteroidota; class Bacteroidia; order Palsa-965; family Palsa-965. The sequence continues at coordinate 772 of JBKJMR010000076.1, forward strand.
GAAATTAATGTCCATAAGCCTGTGCCGATGGATGGATTATTTCCTGCAAATACAGAGGAGGACGAACAAATTGTCTGATCAATTCCTGCGGTGGCTATTGTTGGATTTGCATCGCGGTTAATAACAACCTGGTCGATGGAAGAAGGACATGTTCCGTTTGTAATTGTCCATTGAAATACATTCGCACCCACAGACAAACCGGTTACTCCGGAATTTTCTGATGCAGGTGAAGTGATCGTTCCTGTACCGGAAATTAATGTCCATGTTCCTGTTCCTACTAATGGAATATTTCCTGCCAGCGTTGCAGAAGAAGTACATAACGTTTGATCCGGCCCGGCCGCTGCAACTGAAGGATTTGAATCCACATTGATCGTTACTTCATCAATTGACGAGGGACAAGTTCCATTCGTAATTGTCCAGCGGAATACATTCGGACCGGTTGATAATCCATTCACCGTTGAATTCGCAGCCGATGGTGCAACGATTGTTCCTGTTCCGGAAATTAATGTCCATGTTCCGGTTCCTACTGATGGAACATTTCCTGCAAGAGATGCAGAGGAAGAACAAATCGTCTGATCACTTCCGGCATTGGCTGTTGTTGGAAGAGGATCAACTGTAATTGTTACCTGGTCGGTGGATGAAGGACAAGTTCCGTTTGAAATAGTCCACTGGAAAACATTTGCACCAACGGATAATCCGGTGACAGCTGATGTTGGTGAATTTATACTTGCAATCGTTCCTGTTCCTGAGATAAGCGTCCATGATCCGTTTCCGGTTACAGGTGCATTAGCTAAGAATGTTGCTGATGAAGCACAGATGGTTTGATCCGCTCCTGCATTTGCGATTGTCGGATTCTGATCAACGTTGATGGTTACCTCATCGAAAGAAACAGGACATGTTCCGTTTGAAGTTGTCCAGCGGAAAACAGTTGCGCCGGCAGATAAACCATTCACACCCGACGTTGGTGATGATGGAGTAACAATTGTTCCGGTTCCTGAAATCAATGTCCATGTTCCGGTTCCTATTAAGGGATTATTTCCTGCAAGTGTTGTAACAGAAGAACAGATGGTTTGATCAGCGCCGGCGTTTGCTATTGTAGGATTTGCATCAACGTTTATTGTAACAAGATCACTTGATGAAGGACATGTTCCATTAGAAATTGTCCATTGGAAAACATTCGCACCTACTGACAAACCTGTTACACCCGACGTTGGTGATGATGGCGTTGCAATCGTTCCTGTTCCGGAAATTAGTATCCATGCACCGGTTCCTGTTATCGGAGCATTTCCTGATAAAGTTGCAGAAGAAGAACAGTTGGTTTGATCCGCACCTGCATTTGCAATTGTCGGATTCTGATCCACATTGATGGTTACTTCATCGAAGGAAGCAGGGCATGTTCCATTGGTAATTGTCCAGCGGAAAACATTTGCACCGATTGACAATCCTGTTATACTAGAAGTTGGTGAAGTTGGTGTAACGATTGTTCCCGTTCCGGAAATTAATGTCCAAACACCATTACCAATTGCAGGCGAATTACCTGCAAGTGAAGTTGATGAAGAACAAAGCGTTTGATCAGCTCCGGCGTTTGAAGTTGTCGGATTCGGATCGCGGGTGAGTGTTACCTGGTCAGATGTTGAAGGACATGTTCCATTAGAAATTGTCCATTGGAAAACATTCGGCCCAATTGCTAATCCTGTTACTGCTGATGTTGCAGAAGAAGGAGCTGTAATTGTTCCGCTTCCTGAAATAAGTGTCCATGCTCCTGTTCCTGGTGCCGGAACATTTCCTGCAAATGTTGCTGATGAAGAACAGCTGGTTTGATCAGCTCCGGCATTTGCCTGTGTTGGAGCCGGATCGTGGTTGATTGTAACCTGGTCGCTTGATGAAGGACATGTGCCATTTGAAATTGTCCATTGAAAAACACTCGCGCCTGTTGTTAATCCTGTAACACCTGAATTATTTGCAGCTGGTGATGTTACACTTCCTGTTCCCGAAACCACGGTCCATATCCCGGTTCCGATGGCAGGTACATTTGCTGCTAATGTTGTGGTTGAAGAGCAAAGCGTTTGATCAGCTCCTGCGCTTGCGATTGTAGGATTTGCATCGCGTGTGACGATAACTTCATCGAAGGATGATGGACATGTTCCGCTTGTAATTGTCCAGCGGAAAACATTTGCGCCAAGTGACAATCCTGTTACACCTGATGAAGGTGACGACGGAAGTGTAATTGTTCCTGTTCCTGAAATGAGTGTCCAGAAACCACTACCTGTTGTTGGCGCATTTCCTGCAAGGGTTGCTGATGAAGAACACAAGGTTTGATCAGGACCGGCATTTGAAACTGTCGGAACAGGATCAACTGTAATTGTTACCTGGTCGGTGGATGAAGGACAAGTTCCATTGCTGATTGTCCAGCGGAAAACATTTGCACCAACTGATAATCCGGTTACAGTTGAAGTTGGTGATGTAGGTGTGATAATTGTTCCTGTTCCGGAAATCAATGTCCATAAACCTGTTCCTACAGCAGGTGTATTTCCTGCCAATGATGTTGAAGCAGAACAAATTGTTTGATCAGGACCGGCATTCGAAGATGTTGGATTCGGATCGCGGGTAATTGTAACGTTATCGAATGTGGAAGGACAAGTTCCGTTTGAAATTGTCCAACTGAAAACGCTGACACCGCTTAATCCCGTTACGGTTGACGACGCAGAAGATGGAGTTGTGATAATCCCTGTTCCTGAAACGAGCGTCCAAAATCCGGTTCCTGTTACAGGAACGTTTCCGGCTAATGTTGCAGAGGAGGAACAAAGATTTTGGTCAGGACCTGCGTTGGCAACTGTGGGATTTGCATCGTGGAAGATCGTAACCTGGTCGCTGGAGGAAGGGCATGTTCCGTTGGAAATCGTCCACTGGAAAACATTTGGGCCTGTTGTTAATCCTGTAATGCCGGAGTTGTTGGACGTTGGACTTGTAACCGCTCCTGTTCCTGAAACCAATGTCCATATTCCTGTTCCGATCGTCGGGACATTACCCGCTAATGTGGTTGTAGAAACACACAACGTCTGGTCTGTGCCCGCATTTGCAGTTGTTGGATTGGCATCGCGCGTAATGCGCACCTCATCAAATGATGGTGTACATGTTCCGCTCGTGATGGTCCACCTGAACACATTCGGGCCAACAGATAATCCTCTTACACCAGAGGTTGGTAAAGTGGCATTGGTAACTGTCCCGGTGCCGGATATCAATGTCCAAAAACCTGATCC
>JBKJMR010000084.1:0-3681 GCA_046596275.1 Bacteroidia bacterium
AAGGTTCGCACTTTGGTATCGCAATCCCTGGAGGACGTCTCGGAAAGGATATGTTCGGAGACAATCTTGCAGGAGAAGCTGCCGATTTCTTCAATCCGTTGAGCGATATTCAGGATGCGCTGGACCTGCTCCATGAGATGGAGTGTATGTAACAGAAACGTCCGTGCCTTAGCGCTGGTCTGCTCCGGCGGTCAGCGCTTTTTTTCGCGTGAGGGGATAGAAGTGTCCCGATAGCTTTTGGGAAGCAGATTCCGTAATTGAGACAATAATAAACAAGGAAAATTGCGGCTATTCTTGTAAGGATAGAACTTTATAAATTAGACAAATGCAGATGTAAATGGCAGAATGGTAACCAATTTCCTTAATCGAGCTTTATGACGAAATTCTTTAGACCGAAACAGAATTGGGCGGTAAGGGAATGGATTTGGGATTGTTGCGATTTGCAGAAATAAGTGATTTGGTACAATGATATTATTGAAAAAATAATTTTATGTGAATTGAAAACTCTATCCTTCGTAAGCCATCGACCAAATACATCTTTCTGAACTGAATTGCTGCGACTTTTTTTATCGCTTAAAACACAGCAAGGATGAATACAAAAAATGAAGCGGTGCAATATCGCAGCAAGCAGGAGGTGATTGATTTAATTGAGCGCAAGCAGAAAATTCTACCATCAACAGGCTGATCTGATTTTATCAGCACTGCAGTTTCATGATCTTTAGCAATTATCGTAGCAATTGTGGATTTTGCTGATTCGAATGAAGGTTGATTATTTCCGGTAACCCCCAATGCTTATCAGAAAGTCGCCTTTTAGGGTTGTATTTTAACCTAACCATGAAGCAACTATAAATTTGTATTCCATTTACAGCTTTCTCAAAAAGAAATAGCGTAAAATTCCCTGCTTTCATTCATCACTTTAATAGAAGATTGCCCAATTTCCCATACTGTAACTTTTATTGTTTTTCGGACTGCCTATTTAATTCATTATCAATAGTGTAGGGCCACGATTCCGCTCGCCAACTGGTGCCCGGAGACCCGAATTTGTCCAAGCTTTTTACTTTCCGATTGCCGATTTTAGTAGAAAATAAAATCAGCCTGTTATGGAACTAAACCCGTAGCACCTGGTAAAATTTTATTCTCCATTAGCAATTGATCCACGCAATTTTTTTTGCAACTATTCTCACTGTCCGGGAAACAAAAGAAAATCGTACACCAGCTAGAGCAGCTGCAACAAGTAAAAATTAAAATGGTTTTGATTTAAATGGGCGGAAGAAAACAATATGAGTATCAGCTGACCGATCGTTCTTCGGATGATCAGTACGATCGGTTATTGGAGCTTCGGAGAGCAATTGCTGAGGAGGAGAGTGCTGTGCCGTTGAAGGAAGATGTAACCGGGTCAACTAGTACATTGGAAACCGATAAGCTGGAAATAAAAATTCCTCGGGTAGGGGGAGAAAAGTGGTTTGCAGACCAAACTATCGAATTATTCGAATTCAATATTGATAACGAGCTGATACCGACATATAAAATTATGCCTGGTATAGAATTGCTCGAAGTTGCTTATGACTACGATGACAAAACGCAGCTGTATTATTATGTCACAATTAAAGGAAGTGATAATGTGCTGCAGTATGGTTTTGTTAAGCGTGATGTGGTAAAACCGCTTATAACGCAGCAGGAAACAAATGAAGCGCAGCTTAAAATTGAAGACATTCAAAAAGTTGATGATGCGAATAATGTAATAGAAAATTCATTAAATAATTCACTTAATGCCGATCAAACGAATACGAACGGCGAAGATTTGCTCTTGCAATCAACCACTCCTGCTGATCCGCTGGCAGAAGAACGACTCAAGATTATTCCGAAAAACGCATTTACAGAAGAGCAGAAAATACTTTTTAACTGGGATGCAGTTCTGAAACAATTTGCTGATGCGAATAAACCCGTCGGAACTGAAACATTTGCATGGTGGGAATTGAAACGCTGGGTGCGCATTGCATTAAAAAATGGCTGGAAAGAAGGCGATCCAATTCCATTAGCACGGCAAGTTCAGCAAATTGGCGAGAAAAACGGTCACCCGATTTATTCGGCGCTCAATTATGATTTTGCTTTTGCATGGGCACGAAAGCATAGCCTGACCGGGAAATTTTATTATGTAAATAATATTACGGGATATGAATTACCCTATTCTTCCGGTACTTCACTTGCACCAAAATCAGCGTTCAAAAATTTTGAGCTGAATAAAGATAAAGTTGTCGATTTCGAATTGCTGCGTGATTTTTCCAATGACCACGCCAGCTATGATGAAATAATGAAGATCAAATTTTATAACGACAAGCTGCTCAGTGTTGCTTTTGTGAAGCTTGTGCAGAGTGTGCAGCTGGCTATATATGATAATACAAATGATGATGGTGCGGTAGACGGTGTGTATACAGCAAAAGTTCACACCGACATGCTGGCCAAAAAGAAAGCGGATAATGACGCAAGGATCAAAAAAGCAAATGAGGACGCGAAGCTGTTGGGCGACGAAGGAATTGCTGTTTCCGGACGCGCTGGTTATTACCGTTATGTGCGTGATGGAAAAGAGCTGATCGTAAATAAGCAGATGTTGAAAGACCTGCGTTATCAGATTTATATTCTTGACGATACAGATCCGCTTGTCGATTATACAGATGAGCATTTCCTGGTTGGAGATACAGAAAATGTAAAACCCGTTTTTACGCTTCTTACACTGGAGCAGAGAAAAACACTATTAAAAGCATACGAAGCAGAATATTGGCTTTGGGAAGACCAGGAAAAGCTTGTGAATATGATGATCGATTATACTCCTGTTGATCAGAAACAGGGATTGATCGACTGGCTGATGGCTAATAATAAGCAGCATTACAATGATATAAAAGAAGACCAGGAAAATACCGGAACACGCAGAACCTTCTACCAGGCAACGGAATATCTCTATGTACAAAAAGAGGGTGATGTTGCAGTGGTAGATCAGGACGTGATGAAAGAAGTCAGGGAGGCGATAAAAAATGAGTATGTCAGTACGTTAAGAGAACTCGTCAATGAAATGTCTCCATTACAAATGGCTTCTTTGACTTATGATGAAAGAATAAAAACCATTAACCTCTTTACTGTACTTAAACATCAGGGGCTGGGTTGCAGGGAAGATGAACTGATCACTACAACGCCGGCAAAGGATCGCATCTATATTGCCAATGACCTATTTAAAGATAACCTGGCAAAAATGGGCAACGTAATGGCTACGATCGGGTCCGACAAATCAAGGAAATTACTGGAAAGCGGGCTCGATCCGTTTTTTTCAAACCATCCCGCGCTGGTTACAAAAGTCAAGTATTATATTTCTAATCCGGGTATAGTACCATACGATTACGAAATATATTTCTCCCGTGTGCCATCTGCTATTTTCAGGCAGCTTACCAATGATGAAAGGGTGAAGCTTGTTGAATTGATTAGTAGCGGCTCACATGACGATGGGAAAGATGAAACCACGATCATACGCATTGTTTCTTCTGTGGGTGAAAACTTTACTAAGAAAGAAGATGCACAGAAAAAAATAGCGGCACAGCAGGATTTTTATAATAAGCTTTATGATAAGGATAAAGATCTTACAAACTTATATTACGGTTTCCAGGGTGACAATTTTTATGAGCTGAGCAGGCT
>JBKJMR010000448.1:0-10182 GCA_046596275.1 Bacteroidia bacterium
AGGCTTAAAGCTGCTTCATGCGGGTCATTCTGATTTGAATGATATGGCAGCACTCAAAATATTGGAACGGATCACTACGTGATGACCATTAAATATTTTGAGTGCTGCCATATCATTCAAATCAGAATGACCCGCATGAAGCAGCTTTAAGCCTGTAATAGTTACGCTGTCGGCTTTTACCTGCAGAATTTCATTTTTATCCTGGCCGTCAAGCACAGGGAAATTTTCCCCCATGATGAACAAAGGCTTGTCCACCACTATTGTTGCTTCAATATAATGACCGGAAGGAATAATCAGCGTATCCCCTTTTTCTGCACGCACGATGGCTGCGGAAATAGTTTCGTTTTTGTTTTTTTCTACTCGTACTTGTTTCGAAGAGAGCGGATGCGATGCAGCAAAAAATAAAAAGAACAAAACAATAGCATGCCTGATTACTGGATTGTTCATCTTATTTTTTTAATTATTATTTTGATAGTTCAGACCAGGTGAGAGGTGTGCCTTGTATTTGATCCATCACTTTTTTTCGTGATGCTTCATCTTTAAAAGCTGCGATATTACCACCCATTGGTGTATGCAGCTTATCGCTTTTCAGAAGGAATGCCTTATCAGACGAAACGAAGCTGCCATCGCCTGAATGATCGACGAGGTAAATTTTTCCTTCGTTCTCTTTTTTAATCGCGCCTGATTCGAGATAATCAATAATACAGCGTGTATCATCAAAACGAAAAACCTTTCCTTTGGCTGTAACAATTTCCCCTCCTGCTTTTTTATCAAAGAGTGTCATTTTGCAATGGTCACAGGCTTCTTTTCCATAGCGAATTGGTTCGGGTCCGGTTGCGCATCCGATCATTGAAGAAACTGTAATTACGAGCGCTATCAATGCGAGCTGATCAGTTGGAATTATTCTTGATTTATTTTCTCTGCGGCTTTTTATTTTTTCCACGAGTACACCAGCGAGTAATAATATGCCGCTTGATATCATCACCCAACCACCTTTATCAGGAATTGAATAAGCGCCGAAATTGAGTAATTTTTTATAACCGATCAATGGAGGCTGATACGACTGGCCCGGCACCTGGATAGCAGCATTCGGATCCAGGTTATGTCCATAATTATATTCCCACCTGTAAAAATCTGCCATCGCAACTATTGCAAATAAAACGAAGAGTGAAAAATAGCCGAAGAAAATTTTTTTGTTGTTGAGAATAGCAGTTAGCACTCCGAGTATCGCAAATCCCCAGAAAATATATGGTAAGATGGTGAACTCGATAAATTCTTCTGCATGTAAGGTTTTCATTCCGATGTAATGATTCAATCCATTGATGATATCAATATTACCACCCATTTTGTCTGCCCAGATATCCATATATAATCCTTCAGGATATTGTGGTGCGGAAAGCTCAATTCTCCAGATGGGAAGATAAATTACTGCTATCATGCTGAGTGCTGCAATCGCAGTCAATACCCTCGTAAGAATTGTCATCTTTTTCATTTGCATCCTTTTATATCCGGAAGATTTAAAAACGGGTGAGATTTTATTTCTCACCCGTTTCGATTTTTATTTTTTTAGCCCGGTGCCCCACGAAAGCGGAAGCGTACTATTTGCAGGCGATACTCTTGCGTACCCTGACATTTCCTGGTGCAATGCGCTACAGAAATCTGTACAATAGAAAGGAACAACACCAACATAATCAGGAATCCATTTCAGTGTTTGTGTTTCTCCCGGCATGATCAGGATTTCGGCATTATCATCACCTTTAATCGCAAAGCCGTGCGGAACATCCCAGTCCTGTTCAAGATTCGTAATGTGGAAATACACTTCATCTCCCATACGAATACCTTCGATATTATCAGGAGTAAAATGTGAACGGATGCTTGTCATATATACATCAACTCTCTTTCCTTCACGCACCACTTTAGTTTCTTTTTCTCCATTGGTAAAATACTTATGCTTGTTTTCTTCCAATTTGAAAAATTTCACACTCTTGTCTTTGATCAATGCTGCAGGACATGCCTGAGCATAGTGTGGTTCACCAATCGTAGGAAAATCAAGGATCAGCTGCATTTTGTCACCTGAAATATCATACAGCTGCGCACTGTGACAAAGCTCAGGTCCTGTTGGCAGATAACGATCTTTCGTAATCTTGTTATACGCGATCATATATTTTCCAAATGGCTTTTTGCTATCACCACCCGGAACACAAAGGTGGCCGACGGAATAATAAGTTGGAACACGATCAAGAACTGTGAGATCTTTGATATTCCATTTTACAACTTCAGAAGAAACGAACATAGAAGTATATGCATTTCCATTTCCATCAAACTCTGTGTGCAATGGTCCGAGGCCTGGTTTTTTTACTTCACCATACAGCGCAGATTGATATTTGATAATAGGAATTCCATTGTAATCGCCATCAAAAGCTTTGTCGGCGATTGCTTTTTGCATTTTGCTGAAAGCGAAAACCGGGATTAATGCAGCAAGCTTTCCGCTGCCAACAATATATTCACCTGTAGGATCTACGTCACAACCATGCGGAGATTTCGGACATGGGATCATATAAAGCAAACCAGGACATTCATTCGGATCAAGTACACTTACTGATTGTTCCATTGTAGAAGTTGCAGTATGTGCATGATCGTCGTATACGTTGTGTGCATATTTTGCAGCCTGAGATTTTGCTTTTCCCTGTGCAACATATTCTTCTGCTTTTTTCCAGTTCACAGCCATGATATAATCTTTATCATGTTGTGATGCATTTACTTCAAGAAGAGTGTTTGCCTGTTCAGTATTGTAACAGCTGAAGAACATCCAACCATGTGAAGGCCCTTTTCCTGCGTGTGCAAGATCAAAGTTTACACCAGGACACATAATTTGAAATGCGATTTTCATATTACCGCTGTTTTGATCTACACTGATAAAGCTTACTGTTCCGCGGAAATTTTCCTTGTAAGTATTAATAGCAACATCACGGTTGTCTCCCATCGGAACGCTGAATCGTGTTCCGGCAACAACGTATTCAGTGCTCTGTGTAATAAAAGGAGAGCTATGATTACCAGCGCTGTTCGGTAATTCAAGAATTTCTTCTGTGCGGAACGTTTTAAGATTTATCCGTGCAACACGTGGTGTATTATTTCCATTGATGAAAAGCCATCTTCCATCCACTTCACCATTTGTTTGTGAAAGTTCAGGATGGTGAGAATCATCCCAGGGAATAAATCCGTGTGATGTATTCATCATTGGTTTTGTTTCTTCACTGTATCCCCAGCCACTTTGCGGATCTACAGAAAAAACCGGAATAATTTTTATCGTACGTCCTGATGGCAAACCGACAACGGATACTTGTCCGTTAAATCCGCCGGAAAGAAAATTATAGAATTCGTCATATTTACCCGGAGCTACATATGCTTTTTCAGCTGCATTTCCGGATATAACGTTTTCTGCTGTTTGCGGCTTGCAGGAATAAATTAAGGAGATGCCTGTAAGTAAAAGGGAGATGGATATAATCCTGGAGGATTTCATAATTGTTAGTTTGGTTCGTGAGTAGTTAGATGCAGATGACATTTTTAAAAAATTATTTAACGCCATCATTCTTACGTGCGAATTCTAAAACGGCACGTGCTTCAGCATCAGAAAGATTTTGATTCGGCATTCTGACAAGACAAACTTCAAGCATCGATAATGCTTCGGCATCTTTGTTAAGCATTTCATCAGTATTCGTAATAAAATTCATAAACCATTCCGGTGTGCGGCGAGCAGTAACACCTTTCCAGCCCGGACCAACAACGCGTTCATCACTAAGTTTGTGACAGGAGCTGCATTTTACATCGAAGACTTTTTCACCTTCTACAGCCATTTTCTGATCCAGCGGATTGGTTAATTCAACATCCTTAAATTTTCCGGAACCTTTCGGATCAGATGAAACCGGATCAGCATCATATTCAGATATGCCGGTAGGACTCTCGGCTACAGGTTTGGAGCTTGTGTCTGAACCACCACATGCGACTGCAAAACAGAGTGCTGCAAATACAGCTGTTGTCAGAATTAGATTTTTCATAGTGAGCTATTTTTTGATTGAAAATCCGGTGGATTTCTGGTTTAATATTTTGGATGATTGACAGTACAATGTTACAGCAGTAATTTTCTGGCATTTATGACGTACGTCATGTTTCGCTCTGATCTTTCACACTTCCCGGGCTTGTGCTTTTGAAATAAAGAATTTTTACCTGGCGAAAGAAAGGTAGACTTATAAGATGCGTCACCTGTTTTATTTCGACGCATAACTGCCATGGATCGTTTATAGGGGTGGTAGGATGAAGAAAAACAATCGTGTTGTTTTGGTGATTCGTTGTATATCATAAAAAAATATGATGTACGTCATAAAACTCAAAAATGAGGTCGAGCTACCTTTGGCGACAATGATGATGAAGAAAGAAACAGTTTTTAGCGGAGCGCCAGCACGATGGATGAGATTGGCTTTATTGAATCTAGTGTTTGTGGTTTTGGCCGGGGTTTTTACTCGCTATAAAGTCAGCTACTCCTTGCCCCAGGTTGATTTTAAAAACCTGTTGCATGCGCATTCGCATTTTGCTTTTGCTGCATGGGCTTCAACAGCGCTTTTCGCAATGCTCATTGCTTTTTTTCTTGAAAAAGCACAACAGGAATCCAAAACTTTTTCACGGCTTTTTATTTTCAACCAGGTTGCATCATATGGGATGTTGTTCAGCTTTCTCTTCCAGGAATACGGAGCGGTTTCAATTACATTTTCTACATTATCTATTTTTGTTACATACGCATATGCATGGCTGATCTGGAAACATACATTAAAGGAGCAGAAAACATTATCGGTAAGAGCCCTTCGCTTTTCATTGCTTTGCCTTGTACTATCATCGATCGGTCCTTTCACACTTGCCTATATGGAGGCGGTACATTTTTTAAATCTTATTTATTTTACCAGTTCCGTTTATTGGTATTTGCATTTTCAATATAATGGATGGTTTTCCTTTGCCGTTTTTGCAATTGTATTAAGATTGCTCGAAGAAAAAAATAATGGTCATATAAGCGCGAAACTAAAATTGTTTGTGAATCTTATGCTATGGGCATGTATCCCCGGCTATTTAGTTTCTCTTTTGTGGTTTATGCCGCCGCTCTGGGTGTTTATTATTGCAGGAATCAGCGGGCTTTTTCAATTACTGGCTGTAGTAGTGTTGTTGCAGGAATTTTTTGCGCAAAAAAATGTGATTAAAAAAGACGCATCAGCACCGGGTGCAAAGCTGTTATACATTTCTTTTTTCTCACTTGTAATAAAGCTTGGTCTGCAATTTTTCTGCGTTTTTCCTTCGCTTAATAAATTTGTATTCGGACATCGTCCTGTGATCATCGGCTATCTTCATCTTGTGCTGGTTGGTTTCCTAAGCTTCTTTCTTATAGGAATTTGTCTTAACATGGGCGTGCTGAGCCTCAAAAGAAAATTTGCGAAAGCGGGATTGTTTCTATTTGTAACTGGCTTTCTTGTCCAGGAGTTCGCGTTGTTGATGGATGGAATTGATAATGTGCTGATGGTACCCATGCACGCGCTTCCGCCAATATTATTCATAGCTGCAGCTACAATGCTTTTTGGAATTATCCTTTTTGTAATCAGCCAGCGACGAAACAGCGTATCAGAACCCGGAATTATTACACCGGCCTGATCTAACAGTATAAAAGTCAGGGAGGAATAATGTTTGTTATTACACCAACAACGCGCATTTCTGTTATACTGAAAAATTGTCCGCAAGCGCTGGAAGCAATTATCAGCATTAGCCCGGCTTTTGAAAAATTACGAAATCCTATTCTGAGAAAATTACTTGCGGGTCGTGTAACGATTAAGGATGCAGCGCGGATTGGCAAATGTACTGCGGAGAAATTTTTCAATGTCCTTCTTCCATTGGGATTGCGATTTGAAGGTTTTGGTGAAGAAGGAAAAGGTGATAAGCTGATCTATTCTGCTTTTCCGGAAGAGCGGAAAAATGCTGCTGCAATCATTGATGTGCGAAGAGATCTTGCTGCCGGTAACGATCCTTTGGAGAAAATTATTGAGGCATTAAACCTTCTTGGTGAAGAAGAATTACTTTGTATTGTCAATACGTTTGAACCACTTCCGTTATTGCGCATTATCGGGAGAAGAGGATTTTCATTTGAAGTTATGAATGACAATGAAAATAATGTACTGTCGTGGATCGGCAGAAACAACGCTTCGATTTTAGGAGAAGGAGCAAAAATAAATATGCTCACAAAGCCTGTTTTCGAAGGGCGTCTTTCTTTTTTCTTTGAACGATTACAATTCCTGGATGTAAGCAAGCTGGAAATGCCCGGACCCATGATGCAGATTCTTGATGGGCTTGAAAAATTGCCCGCAGGATTTGCATTACTTGTGAATCATCGTAAAATCCCACTTCTTCTTTTTGCAGAGCTTCATGACAATGGATTTTTATGCGATGTGTGTGAAATTTCGGAGAGAAATGTGCAATTGCTTTTTTACAGACTGGCCGATATTGCCGGGAGAGAGGACGAAATAAATCATGAATGAAGTATTCATAACCAGATCTGCCGGTAAAAAAGTTGTTTTGCCTTTCTTCGTCATTGCAGCTTTTTTTCTCCTGGTCTTCACCATCGGCCTGTTCGTTTGCTCTGATGAATTTTCCGGACATTATTTTCAGCCACATCTGCTTGCGTTAGTACATGTTCTGCTTCTTGGATTTTGCACAATGATAATTTTCGGTGCACTCTACCAATTTTTGCCTGTCATTTCTGAAAAGCCTTTATTCAGTCAAAAGCTAACGATATGGAGCTGCATCTTACTGTGTTGGGGAACATCATTGCTCGGATACGCATTCTGGATATTCGATAGTGGTGTTATTATGCAAATTGGCGGATCAACTATTTTAATCGCCGTTGTATTGCACATTATTAATGTGTTGTTTTCACTTAAAGGATCAAAATCAATAATTGCAATCGAATGTATTGCAACTGCACATATATGGTTATTACTTACAGTAATTGCAGGAGTGTTGCTTGCATTTAATTTTCAATTTGCATTTCTGCCGCAAAATCAATTGCACTATCTCGCGCTTCATGCACATCTTGGTTTAATTGGCTGGATGCTTCTTCTCATCATCGGCGTCGGTTCAAAGCTTATTCCGATGTTCATGCTTTCAGGGAACGATCATTCAAAGCTCATTCGGTTTTCATATTACATAATCAATGCTGCTCTGGTTTTATTTTTTGCGGATGTAATGTTTACACACAGCTATGCGCGTTCATGGCTGTATGTAATTTTAATTTGCGCAGGCCTGGGTGCATTTGTATTAATGGTAATCAGGGTAAGAAAAAGCTCCTTGCGGAAAAAAGCAGATGAACCAATGAAACAAACATTTATTGCGGTACTATTTCTTCTCGTGCCTGCTATGATGGCAGTAACACTTTCTTCACCGGTAAATATCTTCGATTACAACCAACTGCTGTCACTAGCCCGTGTTTATGGCGTTGCGCTCATCCCCGGATTCTTTGTTATGCTGATCCTTGCGCAAACTTTTAAAACGCTTCCGTTTATTCTATGGCTTGATCTGAAGCACAAAAGATTAATAACGCCGAAATTTATGCCGCGTGATTTGTATAATGCAGGAATGGTGAAAGTAATGTTATGGATGTGGAACACCGGGATTGTAATGCTGATCGCAGGCAATTGCATAAATATTTTATGGATGAATTACGTTGCAGCAGGTATATTGAATCTCGCAGCATTGTTGTACCTGATTAATATTTTGTTCATGCTTATGAATAACAGAATACTTACGCGGAAATGAAAAAACTCCCTTTTACAATCCACGGTGTTGCAATTGCGTTGCGGCATGTTTTTGATCCTGAAACCGGGTTCAATATTGTTGATATGGGACTTGTATACGGACTGGAAATTGAAAAGACTTCCGTGGTCATTACACTGACCTATTCTACTCCTGCATGCCCGCTGGGAGAAGTTATCGAAGAGGATATTCGCATCCAGCTAAAAGAATTTTTCAATGCAACGGATATACAGCTGAGAATAATTTTTGAACCGAAATGGAATCCGGAGATGATGAGCAAAATTGCCAGGGAGTCTGTGTGAAATGATTTTTGCATTGCTGATATTCCTCATTATCCGCGCATTTTATCTTGCCGACATTGCAGAAAAAAATAACTCATGAGCTTCAAAACAATTTTCGAACCGTTCCGGATAAAAATGGTCGAACCCATTCGCATGACTACGCCTCAGCAGCGGAAAAGTTTTTTAAAGAAAGCCGATTATAATACTTTTCAACTTCATTCGGAAGAAGTGCTGATTGATTTTCTTACAGACAGCGGAACGTCAGCAATGAGCGCGGAACAGTGGGGAGGAATGATGATCGGGGATGAATCGTATGCGGGTGCTACGAGCTGGAGAAAGATGGAAAAAGAAATCCAGGATCTTACAGGATATGAATATATTCTTCCCACACATCAGGGCCGCGCTGCAGAACGGATTTTGTATGGCTATCTCGGGGGCAAAGGAAAAGTTTTTATCAGCAATACGCATTTTGATACTACGCGTGCCAACATAGAATATTCAGGAGCCACAGCAATAGATATTCCGGTTGAGCAAGCGCGTAATCCAATGCTTGATTTTCCTTTCAAAGGAAATATTGATACCGAAGAATTAGAGAAGCTGATTTTGAAACACGGGGCGGAGAAGATTGGTGCTGTTATTCTTACCGTTACAAATAATAGTGGTGGCGGACAACCCGTGAGTATGGGAAATGCGAAGGCCGTAAAAAAAATCTGCAAGCGTCATGGCGTATTATTTTTTCTTGATTGCTGTCGCATTGCAGAAAATTCTTATTTCGTCCGTGTCCGGGAAAAAGGATATGAAGAAAAAACATTCCGTTCGATCGCGCAGGAAATGTTTGCATTGGCAGATGGAGCATTGATGAGCGCAAAAAAGGATGCGTTGGTAAACATGGGCGGGTTCCTTGCTGTGAAAGATAAATCGCTCGCAAACGCATGTAAAAATATGTTGATCATCACCGAAGGATTTACAACATATGGAGGATTATCCGGCCGCGACATGGAAGCCATCGCAATTGGATTGAAAGAAGTTTTTGAAGAAGATTACCTGCGTTACAGGATAAGAAGCACGGAATACCTTGGGGAAAATCTGCGCGCCCTTGGTGTGCCGTTAATGTGGCCAATTGGCGGACATGCAGTTTATGTTGATGCAAAAACATTTTATCCTCATATTCCGTGTGAACAATATCCCGGGCAGGCGCTTGCCTGTGAGTTGTATCTCAAAGGTGGAATTCGTACGGTGGAAATCGGTTCAGTGATGTTTGGAAAGTATGATCAAAAAGGAAATCTTATTCCGGCCAATTGGGAATTGGTGCGCCTTGCCATTCCGAGAAGAGTTTACACACAAAGTCATATTGAATATGTGCTGGAAGTTTTCAGCACGATGTTAAATGATAAAGAAAAAATAAAAGGTTATCGTATCACGGAAGAGCCTGAATTTCTAAGGCACTTCACTTGCAAATTTGCCCCTTTGAAGTAAGCCATTATTTTTTTATATTTAAGAATACGTTTTAAGAATTGTGTGATGCTTGATTTGTGACAGAATGGATATTGTAGCAGGTTTTTTATTTCCGTGAGATAAAGAATGATCCAACATAGCATGAAGGATGACGCAGATCATGTTTTTTCCTTTGTGTTGAAAAGACGAAGATATTGTGTGAAAAAAGAAAATCAATTCCATCAGAACTCCTTCTAATTTGCAGTCATTAATCACATAAAGAAAACCGTATGCCAACAGTTGTTTTAAAATCACAGAAAAATAAAATACCCGCAATGAAATTCTCTCACGAGGAGGCGCTGGCAGCAGCAACAACCTATTTTAATGGTGACGACCTGGCCGCTACAACATGGTTGAATAAATATGCGATGCAATCGGCAAACGGATTTTATCTGGAAAAAACTCCGGATGAGATGCATCGCAGGATGGCAAAAGAATTTTTTCGCATTGAAAAGAACTACCAGAAGAGTTCACAGCATGCTGATCTCAAAAATTATTCTCTTTATGGACAGAAGAGAAAAAATTTAACTGAAGAAAAAATCTTTCAGTTGTTTAACCGCTTTAATTA
>JBKJMR010000137.1:0-4541 GCA_046596275.1 Bacteroidia bacterium
TAATAAGCAGCAACGTAATTGGCTTTAGCCAAACATACAGGCAACACCTTGCAAGAAGATTTCCCTAATTAGTGATAATGCCCTCACTACAAAAAAATAAGAATGATATCATTTTAACCCCTCTTCCCTCCACATAAATTCGCAACGCACTAAATTGAAATAACCGAATTTGCCATTCTTCTCCACGCGCAAAATTGTGTTGTTCAGGAATTCGATCTCATTATAAATACAAGGCAATAACCAATTTCCATTCTTATCCATTAACCCAAAAGCATTGCCATCATTTACATATAGATAATCATTGAGCACCACCACACTTTCAAATTGCGGCTGAATAATTTCTTTCTCTTTCACATTGATCACACCAATGAGCTCATCCTCTTTTACAAATGCTAATCCATCTTTAAACGTGCTTACCCATTCGTATTTGTACGGAATGACCAGCTTGTTTTTTGTATCGATGAATCCCCATTTATCTTTTTTCTTCACCGGTGCTAAACCATTTTCGAAAGGAAGAATATCTTCAAATTCAAAAGGCACGATTACTTTTCCTGTCGTGTCGATCATGCCCACTTTACCTTTGCTTTTTACACGCACACGGCCGTTGTGAAATTTACTTTCGCCGGATAAATTCTTATCGTATTCATAAATTGTATCTGCAACAAAACTTCCGTTGCGGCGAATGTAACCGCATTTATTTTCTGCTACCACCATGGCATATCCTTCGGTAAAAGGAGAAATAAAAGTATATGCCGGACGTACCAATTCTTTTCCATCAATAGAACGTAAACCGAATTTTCCATTCATCGAAATACGCGCAACACCATGATCAAAACTTTCGACCCAGTCATAAATACATTCCACCACTTTATTCCCGGAATGATCAATGAAACCATATTTCGCGCTGTCGACAACATACGCGTAACCACCGGAAAAATCACCGGCCTTTTCGTAACGGCAAGGAATAACTTCGGTGCCAAACATATCGATGTAGCCGTATTTTCCATTGCGCACAACCACCGCACGTGCATCATGGAAATCCCTTATTTCATCGTAAATAACAGGCACAACTAAATGTCCTGCGCGATCTGTAAGTCCCACTTTATTTTTCCTTTTCACCTGCGCAACACCTTTATGAAAAGTTTCCACTTCATCATATTCAAAAGGAATAATCACTTTTCCGCTCTTCGAAATAAACCCGCTTTTATCTTTTAATCCTGCAGCTGCAACACCTTCTGTAAAAGGTTCGACCCAATCGAATGTGCAAGTAATGCTTATTGCTCCTGTGCTATCGCAAAATCCCCAGCGCTCATTTTGCACAACGGGATAAAGCGTCATCATAGATAAGCGCAAATCTTCGCTGATGGTTTCTTTGAATGGAAAATCAGGATACGCAATCCAGAATTGTGCGATGGTGGTGGAATTTCCATCGGCGGTGTACAACGCATAAATTCTTTTCCATGCATCAGCTACATTCCGGTTGGTTGGATACTTGCGAATGAATGCATGAAACTGTGTAATGTTATTTGCAGGTGTGGAAAAACGAAAGATTGCATTCTCCGCGAGTTTTGTATAAGGAGAAGAAGGGTAATCACGCAGGAATTTTTCATAGGAAGCAATGCTGCTGTCTTTGGTTACATCTTCAAACAAAAGCTGTTCATACATGGCGAAAGCTTCATGATAACGGGAAGAGCGCGGATAACGATCAGTGAAATTTTTAAAATCCATCCACCCGCCTGCAAGCTGCGCATTCCGAAAAGCAAGCTCATCTCTTTTTGCAACCGCTTCCAATTCTAATACAGAACCACAATAGGAATCGAGATATTCCTCCCAGGCAGCTACAGTTGCTTTTTTTTCACTGATGCGAAATGCAAGTGTGTCGATGCGTTTCTTCAGCAAATCAATCTGACTGCTATCCACGCCTAATTTTTGAATGCGGATTTTTTCTTTTGCGGAAATTTTTGTCCAGCCCCATTGTGCGACAAGAATTGCGGCATGTGCACGACTAACATCATAAAACGGATTATCGTTACGCGTGTAAATGGTAGCAAGTCCGAAACCGGCAGCGGCAGGATGCTTTTTAATTGTTTTGCTGAAAATTTCTTTTGCTGAAAAATAATTGTAGATGCGCAGCGCTTCATATCCTTTCTCAATCTTTCCTGCGGACAGAGAAAGTGTTGTGAAAGAAAAAAGAAAAGCAAAAATAAATCTGCGGCTGAACATGAAGGGGTAAAGTTACGGGTTTCCAGTTTCGGGTTCCGGGTTTCGGGTTCTGGGTTCTGGGTTCTGGGTTCGGGTTCTGCGTGTTAGATGATGTTAAACCTGAAACTTTAAACCCGAAACCTTTTAAACCCGAAACTCGAAACTTTTTAAACCCGAAACCCGGAACCCGGAACTAAACAACTACTTTTGCGTATGCCTTTTTCTCACGGACAAATTTCCTTTGCGCTTGTATTTATTGCCGGCTTTGCGATTGCTTTGATCTGGGCTTACCGGAAAGACAGAAAGACCAATCGCAAAAATTTCGGGGCGGCATGGAAAGTGCTAATCACGGTTATTATTATTATGGCAACGTTATCTTTCATTTTAAAGAATATCCGTCTTCATTGATTTTCAGTACATTGCAAACAGGCGAAATCACCCTTTTCGACGAATTGCGTATTTTTTTCGACTAATCTGCATAATTCTCAAGATAAAACTTGACATCGACTATTTTCTTGCCTAAATTTGCAGAAAATCACAATATAGTTTTTGGACCAATTAAGATGAAGAGCATAATTTCCCTTATCGCCGTTTTCATCTCGTTTGCAGGACTTTTCGCAAATGAGGCTTTGCTTGTTGAAGGTAAATACCAGAACAAGAACATTTATGTGCAGAATTCTTTCAGCTCAAATGGTGTTGGATTTTGCGCATATGAAGTTTACGTGAATGATGTGCGTACGACAGATGAAGTGGCTTCATCTGCTTTCGAAATTGATTTGCGTCCATACAATTTTAGCCAGGGCGATAAAGTAGAGATCAAGATCTTTCATAAAGAAGGTTGTCAGCCAAAAGTGCTGAACCCGGAAGCATTAAAACCACGTCCGACTTTTGCAACTAAATCAATCACGATAAATGTTACCGGCTTAATTACCTGGACAACTACAGGCGAAACCGGTGCACTTCCTTTTATTATTGAGCAATACCGCTGGAATAAATGGGTGTACGTTGGCGAAGTTCAGGGCCTCGGAAATCCTTCTGAACACACTTATTCTTACCAGGCAACTGCACACTCCGGCGAAAATAAATTCCGTGTTAAACAAGTTGGTTTCGGTAAAGAAGTAAAGTACTCACCGGAAGTAAATTTTACACCGGCAAATAAAGCGCCTCTTTCTTATACATTATCAGGCGATACAAAACAAGTTACTTTTTCCGGCGAATCGTTGTATGAAATGTATGACGCGTATGGAAACGTTGTACTTAAAGGCTACGGTTCGAAAATCGATCTTACAGGTTTTGCAAAAGGAACCTACTGGCTTTGTTACGATAACCAGGTGAATGAAGTGAAGAAGAAATAAAAATATTTTAGACTTGAAAAGAGAAGGCTTCAGAGATGAGGCCTTTTTTGGTTTCGGCAGTTTCGTGGAAACATTCAAGATTCTCCCGATACCTATCGGGATCAAGATTCAGAACATTCAACTATTTAAACATTGAACCCGGAACTCGAAACCCGAAACTCTTTTAACTATTTCCCTACCAAAAGACTTTCCAATTCTGAAAATATCATTGCTGTGGCGCCCCATAGAACTTGTCCGTCGACGATATAACAGGGCGCATCAATGAACATGTTTTGCCCGATTGTAATTCTTCGGCGGTCTTTGAATTCTGCAGCGAGCAAATGATCCAGTGGAAATTCAATCACAGCATCCACTTCATGCTTGTCGGGAATCCATGTTGGCTTTTCATCGAGTCGTGCAACAAAAGGATGCACGAGAAAATTACTTACAGGAATATAAACCGGACTTATCGCGCCCAGGATTGCTGATTCTGAAATTTTTATTCCGACTTCCTCTTCTGTTTCGCGAATGGCTGTGAATGTCAATGAAACATCGCCTGCTTCAACCTTTCCACCGGGAAGCGCTAATTGTCCGCTGTGCATTCCATCGTAAGCAGGGCGGCGAATAAGGGCGGTGTAGATCGTTCCTTCGTAGGGAAAGAGCGAAAGCAAAACAGCGCTCGGACGATGATTCGGATTTTGTTTGAGATATTCTGAGGTTGGGATTCGTGCGCGGGATGACATACGATGCTGCGCAGATTCGCCCGGAAGATTTTCAGAGATCTTTTTTTTCAATGCTTCGAAAAAAAGTTCGGGTTGTGATAGCAGATCGATCATCGGAGTAAAGTTACGATCTGCCGCTTCACAACATCTCTGATTTAATGATTACGGATTAAAGAAAAAAATGTTGCCACAGATTACGCGGATTACGCAGATTAAGATGAAAGGATTATCAGTTTTTAATATGTGTAATCTGCGTAATCTGTGGCTCTCTTTTCTGATTATG
>JBKJMR010000205.1:0-10346 GCA_046596275.1 Bacteroidia bacterium
GATTGAAATATTGAATGCTTCAACAGCTTTGGAATAATTTTCAGCATTGTAAAAAGCAATTCCAAGATCATTTGCATCGCTCATAGCAAGGTGCGCACCGCTTTCTGAATTACCGAATCCTTTATCATCCGCTTTCTGAAAATCAGCTAATGCGCCATCATTATCACCAAGCTTAAATCGTGTTTCACCGCGGAACTGGTGATCATATTTGTCGCCTCTTTTTTCAACAGCGATATCAAAGTCTTTCAAAGCTGTTGTGAAATCGCCCAGGAAAAAGTGCGCATCACCGCGATTGAAATATGCATCAGCAAGTTCTGCGTCGAGCGTAATTGCTTCAGTACACAATTCGATTGCGAAGTGAAGTGAGTCTGTGTTTTTGCTGTTGAGCAAAATGATCCATGCAGCGCGTGTATTCAGCTCTTCTGCCTTCGCAGTATTTTCACTGTTAACGATTGTCGATTTCACTTGTTCAGCGTGCGCCGGAACGAAACTTGTCATCAATGCGATGAGAAGCGGGAGGATGATGTGCTTTTTCATGGTGTGTAGTTTTTATAATTTGCCCGGCGTAGATCGACCGGTTCTGATAGCTTAACGCATTGATCGTGCTAAAGTGACATCGCGGATTAAAAATAGCGCATATGCGTTAGGGGTTGAAGTTGGTGGTTGGTGGTAAAAGGTTGGTGGTTGATCGTAGTCGCGCTTCACACTTTAACCGTTTACAAATGGTTTGGTTGAGAGAATTTGGTTAGATTTCGATTACAAAATATCCCCGATGATGACAACTGGAAATAAAATAGCCATTCTAATAGACGGTGACAATGCAGAAAGCGCACTTATAGAACAGTACGTTTCTGAGGCCGGGCGTTTTGGACGCGTTACTGTAAAACGAATTTATGCCGACTGGACAGATAACCGAATGAAGGGCTGGAAAGATCAGCTAAACAAGTTTGCTGTCAGACCTATTCAAAAGTTCGCATACACATCAGCAAAAAACTCTACTGATACGGCCTTAATTATCGATGCGATGGATCTGTTGCATTCAAAATCAATTGACGGAATTTGTATTGTTTCAAGCGACAGTGATTATACCGGGCTTGCACATAGAATCCGTGAAGAAGGTTTGTTTATTATGGGAGTTGGCAGGTCTCATACGCCTGAAGCTTTTATAAAGGCTTGTGAAAATTTTACTTTTTCCGAAATATTGCAATCAACAGAATCCAAAGAATTAAACGACACGCCTAAAAAAGAAGAGGATAAAAAAATTAATGTCAATGCAAAAATTTCAAAACATGCAGGACCGAAGGTTGTTGGAAAAATTGACCTGAATCTAATTGGTTCGCTTAAAAAATCGGGCATTAAATCTATCGACCTGAAACAAATAGAAAGTGCATTTCAAATGGTTGCAGACCTTGACACAGGGCAGGCGTTACTTTCAAGATTTTCAGAAGCACTTCGCAAAATTGATCCAACTTTTGATCACCGTAATTTTGGTTATAGTTCTTTTAGAAAATTCAGTGATGCGCTGACTCCGAATTATCTGACTGTTTTACATGAGGACGGGCAAACCATTTCATTAAAGAAAATGGATTAGTTTTTAGATTAAAATGCTTTGTCCTTCTTTCCTTTTGAATGTGTTGATTCTCCCTCGCATAAAACCAGCTTTATTTCAGCATAAAATTAAACGTCACAACAATACTCATCGCCTCAGAACAAGTTGATGCCTCATTAAACTTTAACTGGTAAGCTATCTGTTTTGCTGTTGCAATCATAGCAGCGCTTGCCGTATTTTGTTTACCCACCTCCGCGCTTATCACTTTTCCGTCTTTCCCGATCTTCAACGCCATTTCCACGTTTCCTTGCTCCTGTGTTGTATTGACTGTTGATGGCTTCCAAATAATATAACGCATGCAACTTCCGGTATCCAATTTTGTAACATCAGTAGTGATTAAAATTCTGCCATAATTAAGATGGCCGTCCCCATTCCCATTGCCCCCTGGCATTGTGGTATCCCAAAGATTCCCTCTTTTTTCTCTCTCCTTAATCTTCTGTAAAATATCGTCCATCTCCTTATTTTTAGGTTGGGCCGCCGACTTAGGTGACGGAAGATCTTTCGACATCATTAACCTTGTATCCGAAAACGCTTCACACATTTTGGTTTTCGATTCTCCGTTGATCCATTTTGGCAATGAATCACTTTCACACCAGGTTGCGGGAACAATTACGTGCTTCAATAAAGATGGATCGTATGCACGATACACCCACGTCGGTACATAGGTAAACGGTTGCAATTGCATTTTTCCGGTGGTGAGATTTTTCTCAATGGAGATATTCAGAATAACTCCTGCATCTGTATATCTCCAATACTGATTCGATAAAAAATTCCCAAGCGACCAGGCGACAATTCCGGAATCCAACTTTGCATTCGGCGCGGTTTTGTAATACGTTACCGGCTCCAATACATGCGGATGCGCGCCGATGATCAGATCTGCTCCTGCATCTGCGGCCCAGTGAAACATCGTGTCTTGTTTTGCAACCGGCGATTGTTTGTTCTCAATTCCCCAATGATAAAATACAAGAACAATATCTGCTTCCGTCTTTCTCGCACGCAAAACATCATCATGCACCAGCGCGCTGTCAGCAACATTCAGCATCCATTTTTTTGATGAAGAAGGATATGCGCCATTTGTGCCGTAAGTATAATTGAGTACTGCAATCTTCACGCCTTTCACATCGAGCACACGAATTGAATCGCGGTCGCGTTTTGAATCAAATGTTCCTGTCGAGCCGAAATTATTCTCACGCACTTTTTTTAATGTTCGCTGCAATCCTTCTTCGCCGGTATCCATGCTGTGATTATTAGATGTGACGAGAAAATCTATTCCTGAATTTTTTACCGCGCTCAAGTATTCATCCGGACTATTAAATGCGGGATAACCACCATAAGGTCTTCCTTTGCCTGCAAATGTGCATTCAAGATTTGCCATCGTTACATCGGCTGAAGAAAGAAATGGTGCTATCTCTTTAAAGCTTGGATTGAAATCGTAAGTGCCATCCGCTTTTTTTGAGTTGCTGATTTGTGGTGTATGACACATCAGGTCGCCGGCAAAGCTGAGTGTAACGGTGACGATTGAATCATTGGCGGGAATGTTTGGAGCAACATATGAATCAGTGTTTTTTCCTGAAAATCCATCGCTGGCGTAAATCAATAAAAAGCAAAGTGGAAATAAAACGAAGGCGACCCAGAAAAATTCAGGGTGAAAGGAAATTCGCTTACGTGGGACGGTTGCTATGGGCGTGGATATAACATTCATTGGACTACAAAGGAACGGCTTTTTAGGGCTGGATGGTGATACGTTTGATGTAGGAAATTGTTGCAGCACAGGGAAAGGTTTGCCACTAAGGCACAAAAGTTTTTGCCATCAGAAATCTTGCTGTTTGACCTTTCAAAAAATCCGCGAACTTTCTGCGAACTCTGCGAGCATCTGCGTGAGATACAAACCCCGAAGGTCCACAATCACCCCTTCCGCAAAAACAATCCCCACTCATCCACATATTCTTCATCTTCCATCTGCTGAATTTCTTTCACCCACTCCACGAACAACGATTGAAATTTCAGCATTTCCTCGCGCAGCATCTGAACGTATCGCTGATCAACATTGCTTTCATATTTTAATCCGGAAGTGCCGGTGAGAATATATTCTGCGTGTGAACGAATGATCGCGGCGTTTTGCATGCTTAACAACCACGAACCTGAACCCATAGCGCCGGCGATCTTTGCGGGAATGATCATACAAGAATCAAGCATCGTGCTGCCAAACATCTCGCGTTCCATTTCATCGGTGATGCTTTCTACCAATGCAGTCACTACACGGTAAATTTCTTCTGCCTGCTTTGTCAACGGGTGATTTCTCCTCCGCTTTTCCTCTTCGCGCATCTGGCGATCTAACTCTTCGTTCTCTTCAGGCGTAAGCTCATCTCCAAATCCAAAATCATTGTCATCTTCATCATCCCAATTCATAGCTAATTGTATAAGTTTTTAAATAATAATGTCTGCAAATATACATTCAGAATTAAAAAAGTCAAGTGAATTGTTGTTTTCTTGAAATTTCCAGGTTACCAGATTACTAAATCCCTCTCTCTGCAATTTCCCATAAATGAGAAGTGCCGACCTCAAAGAGACCGGCACTTTCACACGCGCATTCACTCCGCTGTGGCGGATTAATTCTGGGCCTGTAATTGTCCTATATAATCTTCCAGTCGTTCTACAATCGTATCGTAGCTGAATTGCGCCAGCGGTGTCGGATTGACGTTGTGGAACTCCGGATTATTATTTTTACGTAACGTGTAAATATTCTGCTTTCCTTCTTCGAAACGACCGATCGGATCAATTGTCATTGTCAGAATCTGGTAATCGTAATTCTTCGCGAGCTCGTAAAGCATGTCGAAGTTTTCTCCCAATCCTGCTACCTCATCAATCGTCATGAAACGAACTCCGCGTTTTATCTTACGGTCTTTACGGTTGAGGCGATCGCTGTCGATGATCGAAAGACGCGCGATACATAACAACGCAAGCATCGTGTAGTTCTGCCCGTTTGATCCAGGAGCATCTTCGCCTTTCGGAGTTTTAAGACTGATAGAAAGATCGAAGTATGATTTCGGATTGGTCAGCTTTTTAATATCCGGCTTGATATTTTTTCCGTCGCTGTGCTCGAGGAACGCTTTGAGAATGATGGCATCTGCGCCTTCATTTTCTACTTCGAACATTTTGAATAAACCAACGTTCTGCGCTTTTGCTGCGATCTGTTTGTTCAGACTGCGAATCCATGTAATAGGATATCCTTTTGATGGCTCGAAGTTGATCTCAACATAGTGACCACCGGAAATTTTGTTTGTGCGGAAGAATTCGCGCATGTCTTCGATACGATCGCGGCACTCGCTGTAGGCTTCTTCGATCTTCGAGAAAATTCCGTTGATGATCTTCAGCTTGTGATCGTTGATCTCGTTCATCTTCATGTTGATGGACTTGAGATGCTCTTCGATATCGCTGGCAAGATCTATTTCAATGTTCGCAGGATTTGTAATGATCTTCGGAAGCATTACTTCGGCAAGTGTTTGAAAATCGTAATGGTGATTGCCGTGTAAACGCTCATCGTCAATATTGAATTTTTCGTCTTTCAATATCGCATCGAAATTTCCTTCGAATGCTTTTTGCGTGGTGATGACAGTAACTTTTGTTTTATTCACCAACGATTCTTCCACTTGTTCGGTCAGCTCTTCCGGTTTGAATTCGCCGATGACTTCTGTATATCGTTTGTGTGATTCATTGAAGCGTGATTCGAGCGCCGGCATTTGTTCCATCAAGCCGATCAAACGTTGCTCCAGCGATCCTTGCTTGCGGGAAATTTCCTGCAGGCGTTGTGAGAATCCGTTGTACAACATCTTCGTGCTCGATCCATGCTCTTTTTCAATTGCACGGATTTCTTTGGAAACTTTTTCTTCGCTCTGATCTCCTTCTGTGTCGCGCAGGTAAGTGAGCACATCTTTTCTCCAGTCAGCGTAACGCTCTTCCAGCGCTTTTCTTTCCTGGCCGAATTCTTTCATCTCGCGTTCCTTGTCGGGAAGCTGTGTCATATCCAGCTGCTTGATCTGGCTGTCGATTGCCATTAAGCTGCCTTGTGAATTTGCAATGATGTCATCTGCTTCGCGCAATTTCTGCAAGGCATCTTCCCAATTCTTTTTCGCTTCTTCATATTGTAAGCGAAGATTATTTTTCGGATTGCTGAAAAGATCAACAGTTAATTCGAATTCTTCTTTTGTCATTAACAAAGAATCATCCGGAACAAATTTCACCAACTCTGCGCGATGCAGCCAGTTCTCAGAAACCTGGTGATTAAAACCAAATTCCATAAGCTGATCACGAAGGTTGCGGTGACGATCTCTTTCTGCAACGAGCTTTTCTAACTCTTTACCGATTGTATCGCCGTATTTTTTTAATTCCTGTTCAATTGTTTTCGGATTGTTGAACAATTGTTTCGGAACAAAAGAAACGTATTCTAAAACGCCATCCATGTTCACCCAAAAACCTTTGTCAGTTGCATCAACCGGCTTCATGTTCTTGTACACTTTTTCCGGATCAGGAATAAAGCGATTTCCGTCTGCAGCGTCAGCAGGTTTTTTCGTGCTTAACGCTTTGAAATGCATCAGCACAGACTCTTCTTCTTTTGTCAGCTTTCCTGCATTGCGGATTGCCCATTGCACAACAGAATCTTTATTATCGCTGTCGAATAACGGAAGCAATTGTTCAAGACGTGAAATCTCGCCATTCAATTGATCCATCAATCCGTCAAACTCTGCTGACGCCATTCTGTAATCCTGCGACCAGGTTGATGCAGTGAACTCATCAAACAATCTGCGTTGCGAAAGAAATTGTTCGAACTCTTCCAGCTTGCGGCGATCACGTGAAATGCGGTCTTGCTTATTGAATTGCTCACGAACAGCATCCATGGTTTTGTAAACCCGCAACCATCCGTCAACCGATTTTACTTTCGACCAGCGGGCGCTTGTTTCATCATATTCGGATTGTGCAATGCCGTAAGCTTTTTCATAAGAAGCACGATTTTTCTCAGCGAAATCTTTTGCTTTCTTTTTATTTTCCAATTCCTGCTCGAGACGAGTGCGTTCAGATGTGATTGTATCGAGTTCGCGTTCTACCGCTTCCATGTTCAATTCATTCACGCGTTTCTCGAGCATGATCTGCTGCAAATTCACGTGAGCGGTTTCTTTTTGTGTACGAATCAAATCGCGACCGATCACATCTTTTTGCTGGTATGCCCAACCTGTTTCGAGGAATAAAGAACGGTGCAAGGCTTTGTCGCGTTTCTTTTTGTCTTCCAGCAAAACCAACAAGCGATCTTTTTTCAGCTTCACTGTTTCATATACGCGGGCGCGACGTTTGTATTCTTCGTGCGCTTCTTCAATTTCTTTTTTGCGTTTTTCGTATTCTTTATTCTGATCATCATCGTTTACGAAAAGGAAGTTTTTCAGGTCTTCCGATTTAGCACCGATACCTTTACCACGGGCAAATGACTGAATGATCTGCGCGAATGTTTTTAATTTTTTCTCATCGTGACTCAGATCAGTGGAAAGAATCTGGTTGTTGAACAACGTGCGATGGAATTCAGATGTTCTGTTATTGAAATGGCGAAGATTAAATCCGCGTTTCTCCAGGATCTCTTTCATCTTATCGATTGGAAGGATCTGGTTATTCGGAAGAAAATCGCGGTATAACAAGAACTGATCGGTGGGATCAAGATTGTTTTCTGATTCGGAACCGAAGTCGAATCCTTTCTGAATGATAAAAGGATAAATGGAGCGCGCATTGGTTTGCACGTGTGTTCCAACGATGATAAATTTCCCTTCGGAAACCTCGACGTTCACAAACGAATAACCAAAGTTTCCCTGGTCGCCACCTTGTTTGAGCACGATACCTTCCACGGTACGTTTCTCGGTGGTCATTACGTCTGTTCCGGATTCCCAGAATTCTTTTTTAGCAACGAAGATCAGCTGCAGCAAATCGGCGATAACCGATTTCCCGGAACCTGATCCTCCTGTGAAATCCGTACGAAGCGGATGCAGGAGATAGTCACAGTTGTTGTGGTAGATGATTCCAACTGTTGACAGGGAGAATATTCTTGGATATTGTTTCATTTCTTTTGGTTTAAACGCGACGCTCGCGTTTGTTTCTTTTGAGAGAGTGTCTTGCATGAGCTCAAGGCTGAAGCCTTGAGTTAGAAGGCAGCGTCTACTCGTCGCCGCCCTCTTCTACTGCGTAGAGTCCACCGGTTTTTTCTGTGATTGTATTAGTTTCATCGATCAAACGATCGATGTTGTGAATTTCATACGAGTACATCGAGAACAGACGATCGATGGAAGGCATGATCTCGAAAAGATCTTTGTTGCGCGGATCAAAGTGTGTCCAGCCAAGTCGCTCGAATTCTTTCAGCGCGTTGCGGATCCATTCATCGATTGTGCTTTCATCAATTTCAGTTGCTTCTTTCTCGCGGCGTTTTGCGAAAAGATTGTAGATGAAATTTTTGTATTCATCATTGCTCTTGATCAGCTGGATCAAATCCGGAACGTAAATATCATTGACAAAATATTTATCGATGCGGTGAATTTTCAACAGCAAGATTCCGAGCAATGTGTACTCGGGAGATAATTTTTTCGCACGTGATTTTACAATACCACGACTTTCTTCGTCCATTTCGAGGAAGAAATAGCGTGTGTAATCGGTTCCTTTCGCAGCGAGATTTACTTTGAAGAGATTCCGATAGTACAGGCGGATCTCATCTTCAAATTTCTCAAGGAAATTGAAAAGTTCCACCTGGTGCGGATAATTCTGAACGTGCTGGCCGCTCTTCAAAGCGAAATCCAGGTCAGCGAACAGGTTCAAAGCTTCGTCTGATTCTAAGAAGCCGTATTTTTTATTTGCATCTTCCATATTCCGGTGAATGGTTGTTTCGGATCGAGCATCATTTCTTCTGAAACGATTACTTCAAATCCTTCTTTTTTAGAAAATTCCCTTAATGTTTCTGTTGCGACTTTCACCGCTGCTTCGTAATCATTTTCCTTTTGAAGGATCTTGAAATAATAATCGCCGAAGTTTATTTTTTTCTTTTTGTCAGAATCTGCAATGATCTGGTCGCACCATTGTGCAACGAGCTTATCACGCGCAATTTGTGAGCGGCGCAATTCTGCCTGTCGATGCAAATCTTCTTCATCCCAATTGTGAGAAGTAACCTGTATCGGAGGCGGCTCGAGCAATTGCATGTAATCCATGCCGGTGAGACGTGTGCGGTCGCTGTAGTATTCTTTCGGCTGCATTCCCTTCGGCAGAAATACTTCTACTTCATGCACGGTGCGACCAACTAATTTTTTAGAACGGCCGAATTTGCTGGTAGAATTTTTCAGCATGTACATCAGGAACGATTCGATCTTGCGGTCAAAATCACGCTTTTCGAAATCGTTGTACAGCTTATTGATCTTCGGCTTGATTCTGTCGATCGTATGTGAAACGTTGATGAGTCGCTGTTCAATGTCTTTGAAATAAACGCGCACTTCACGTTTCATCTCGCGGAATTCAAACTCTTCAGCAAGCGTTGCATCGTCAAGCAATTGTTTGATATCATCTTTCGAAGAGAATGCGCTCGAAAGTTTATCTGCCTGCTCTTTGATGCGATCCAAAAGCGCTTCGCAACCGATGAGCATTTC
This sequence comes from Bacteroidia bacterium, assembly GCA_046596275.1. GTDB lineage: Bacteria > Bacteroidota > Bacteroidia > Palsa-965 > Palsa-965. The sequence continues at coordinate 9,271 of JBKJMR010000205.1, forward strand.
ACGGAAATTATCCTGCTCGTTCTTCACCAATTCATTCAGCTGATCAATCGTGTCTTCGATTTGCGCTTGTAATCCGCGCAGCTGAGAACCGATGTCGCTTTTGTGTTTGAAAAATTGCGTGTGGTACCAATGGCGAAAATCTTCCATCGTTTCCAGCTTCAATCCCAAAAGCAAAACAAGATCGTTGAATGTTTTTTGAATTTGTGATGGATTGATGGCAGTATGCACTTCCCGCTCGAGCATGTCGCAGAAATTTTCCGCGTACGAGCTGAGCTGGTATGTTTTTTCTTCTAAATTTTTATCGAGAAAGTGACGCAGCAAACGGTGAAGCGTCTCATCATATTTTTGCGTTTCTTCTCCGCGCGCTGATGCCATTCCGAGCTCAATAAAAACCTGCTTGATGGTATCAACGATAACGCGTTCAGGAAATGTGCGTTCGATAGTGCCGGCACGCACTTTCTGAAATATCGCAAGCACGATGAGTCCGTCTTCCTGGCGTGGAACCAGTAAATCGTATCTGTCGCGGAGGATTTTCGGGAAGTGAAGCTGGCGTCCTGTTCGGAGTGCCGGTGGAATAAGAGAGAGTTGTTCCATAAGTATACAAAAATATCAGAATTGGCGAGGGATTCAGGCTGTGTTGAAATGTTGTTAATACTATGATTTTGAGTCTGAAAAGTCGGAGGAAATGTTGAAAAGATTGCCGGTTTTTTGCTTGCTTTACAGGGTGGATTTGTTACATCTAATAACCTTCTGTCGCTAAATGTTAAAATGCACAGAAAATGGCGCTTGAAAAGGAAATGATCAATTTTACCGGGTTACTGTTTTGGGGCGCGCTTGTGATGGCAAACGTTTACAAAAAGGTGAGAAATGACCGGACGATTTTTATGCTTTTGATTCCTGCTCTGATCCTTTCAGGCTTTGGATTATTTCTTCGTTCACCAGAGCTTCAGCAGAAAGGAGCAATGCAGCGGATATGCTGATGTGTCCGTTAATTTACCTGCTGTCGTACGGAGCGTTGCGGCATATTTACAAAAACTTTTTGGTGTTGAACCAACTTACAATCGTTCGTCGTAGTA
>JBKJMR010000275.1:0-5880 GCA_046596275.1 Bacteroidia bacterium
GAAAAGGGAGAAGCTGAATTTTTCCGTTGGAACATTGTTCGGAACTTCAGGGTACTTGAATAGCTTCAGAGGATTTGGCGGTTTGCATTTTGCCAATGTTACAATCGGCGACAGAACAAGGAACCTTACGTTTTCTGCCGGTTACGCATATGTAAAAGGTGGATTTAAAAGCAATATTTATGAGGAAGGGACGTACTATTATGACGGAAATACATCACCATCTTATTTCTCCACTATTACTTTCGGAAATACACCTCTTGCCGGCGGCCCCCTTTTTTCAGTTGCAGGAATAATTAAAGTTGGTTCAAAAGCCAGCTTTGTATTTGATTCCATGTTCGGCGTATTCAGTCAGGAACAATATGTAGTTGAAACGACTGAATTAACGCCGCCGGATTATAATGCCAATCCATCAACACCCGGAACTTACAAAACCGTTATTTCAAAAGATAAAGCAACAATATCTGCCTTGCTTATTATGCCGGGAATGCGTTTTCAAACACAAGAAGACAGGGCTTTCCAGGTTTCACTTGCAGGAGTTGTTGTGGCACGTCAATACGGCGGAAACTCAACTTTTCCCTTTCCGATGTGCAGCTGGTTTCGTAAATTTTAAAAGGCAAATTGATCAGTTAATTACCAACCGGAATAACCATCGGAATTATAATCAAAATAATCACCGGAATAACCATCGGAGTTAATTACTCATTTACATCATATAGAATTGATTATAAGGATTTTAATTATACATTAACCATCGGAATATTTGCCAAAATAACCATCGGAACAACCATGGGAATTTTGGTTAAATAGTGTATCTTTGTATATGTCCGAAAGCTTTGAATTCTATACTTCGCCATCGTCAATGGAACCCTTGTTCCCTGAAGATTCGTCGGGGGCGCTGGAAACTCTTGCACTGGAATTAATCCACAAAGCCGCAAAATTATCAGGAAGCATAAACCCGGTAACCAGAGCCGCCATTGCAGATTTTTTAAGGCCGATGAATAGCTATTATTCAAACTTGATTGAAGGGCACGATACACATCCTATTGATATTGACAGGGCATTAAAAAACAATTTTTCTGATAACAAGATCAAGCGCGATTTGCAGCTGGAAGCTCATGCGCATATCAATGTGCACAGAAAAATTTCGGAAGAATTTAATGGCGGGACAAATAAAATTCCATCGTCGATAGCGTACCTGAAAGAAATACATAAAGATTTTTATGTCCATTTACCGGAAGATTTTAAGCTTGTAAAATCAAAAGAAGGTAAAATAAGAAAAGTTGTTCCCGGCGAATTCCGTACTTGTGAAGTGGAGGTAGGCAGGCACATTGCTCCTCATTACAAGAATTTAGATTTATTTGCTGAGCGATTTGAAGATTTTTATAATCCTGAGACGAATGCAAACAAATCTAAAATAAGGCGGCTGATTTCTATTGCAGCGTCACATCACAGGTTAGCTTGGATACATCCTTTTCTCGATGGGAATGGCCGCGTAGTTCGACTGTTTTCTGACGCCTGTTTTATGTATGAAAACATTGACTCATCCGGTTTATGGTCAATCTCTCGTGGGCTTGCACGTTCGAATGATGAATACAAATCGAAACTTGCAAATGCGGACTTGCCCCGGTATGGTAATTATGATGGACGGGGCAATCTCTCCAATAAGTTTCTCGTGGAATTTTGCGAATACTTTTTAAAAACAGCAATTGACCAGGTTGATTTTATGTATGCAGTAATTGATACGGAAAGCATGTTAAAACGTATTGAAGGATTCGCTGATCTTATGACAGTAAGAAAACGGATCAAACCCGCTGCAAAACACATTCTTACTGACGTTTTTTTGAAAGGAAAAATCTCAAAGTCAGACGCCATGCGCATTACGAATACTTCGGACAAAACTATAAAGGCAATTACAGATTCATTAACAGAACTTGAATTGCTTAGTCCGAAAAAAGAAGGTATTGCAATGATGTATTATGTCAAATATCCAATTCCGTTTTCTTCCATGCTCTTTCCCAATCTTTACCCGGCAGATAAAGAGGTTGACTTGATGAATAATATCTAAATTTAACCATGCCCTATTTCAACGACGACGGCACAGAAGTAAATCCTTAGGGAACGAATTACGAATAAAAACGAATTTACGAATTACTCTTCAGCACTAATTTCCAGGCGATCCCTACTCCCAATCCCTGAAATTCACTTTCCTGATCAACCACTCCATATACCTGCTCTTTGTTCCGGGTGTTTCTGTTGCAGGATATTTTTTTCGCTTTCTGCCCAACTGTTTAAAATCTGCCATCATCATTGTCGGATAATGAAATGTCGGATTCATCAGCCATTTAAAATGGCGCTTGAAAAATCCTTCATGCGCACCGGGAAATTTTGAAATATCAATCAACGGCCGCAGCTCTTTCAGCAGCAGCATAAATTGTTGCTGATTAAAAACATTTACACCCGCATCGCCCCATGCTTTATGCAAATCCATACCAGCATGAAAGGTGAGGTGCTTTTCGGCAAACAGCACCGGATTTTTCGCGAATGTAAAAACATTATAAAAAAGATCATTTCCTGAAGGCGGCGTTCCGATGAAAATATCTTTGAAAATAAATTTGCTTAACAGCTCGCGCGAAAAAACAAAACAATCGTAACCCGTATGTGTTTTTCCCGCCTGCGCATACATTTGATTCAAATCGTTTTCTCCAATATATTTTGCAGAAATACGACGGCGGTTGATCACAATTGCATCATGCCCTTTTTCTATGTACGATGTAATTGTTTCATAGAAAAAAGGCATCACACAAATATCAAGATTGGTGTAAACGAAATGTGTTGCGTCCTTTGATTCATTCAATTTCGAAAGAATTTCTCTGAGCAGTGGCAATTTCAATTTCGTGTTCAGCTCTTTTCGATCTGCTGCGCATTCTTTCAAATTGCTTGTAGCAAGAAATCCCGCAGGCAAAGTTGCACGTGCATTTTCATATTGTGCCGACAACAATTCAACTTCCACTTTTCCATTTGTATGCGCCTGTGCAGCACGTATCGTAGCCACCGTAAGCGCCTGCACCGAAGCAAGCGATGCATTATCCGCAGGGGAAACAGTATTGATGATATGCGCAAATTTTGGTTTTGACACTTCCGAAATATACGGGTTTAGTATAGATTTAAAGCGGAAGAAAGCAGTAAGCATCAAGGTAACTTTTGCAGGCGCACAAATTCGAGGCGGAAAAAAATATTTAACTTGCCACCAGGCATGAACAGCACAACCGCGCATCTTATTAATCTCATCACCCTACAGCTCACGCGGCTTACGTTTTGGCCTTACAAAAGCATTGTCAAAAAACAAGCTCCTCCCCTGCTCGTCTGCGGAATTTTCAGATCGGGAACAAGCATTACCACCAATATTCTTTCAAAAGCAGGTTTCGATGCTGGTCCGCAAGAACATTTGCTTCAAGCCACAGCAATTAATCCGGATGGTTATTTCGAGAATTATTTCTTCATGGATTTTTCACGCTATTTATTTCACCTGACAAATTCGTACGGAGATAATCCGCCCGCTCAAGACGCGATTGATAAAATAGAATTAAAAAATATCCGCAATGATGATTTCAGGAAATTTACGTTGCTTGAAATTCACGACGACCGTGTGAAAAATTTGAATAAGATGAAAGTGCTGAGAAAGGCATCTGTTCATCATATGCAGGCTTATCTGTCAAATTGTTTCGGTGATTTACCATTGATAAAAAATCCACATTTTTCTGTGCTTGAACCATTTTTCAAAAAGGTTTTTCCGGATTCCAAACGTTTGGTAGTTTTCAGGAATCCGACCGACTGGAAACGTTCTGCTCAAGTGGTTTCTGACAAATCGAATGAAGCGCTTTACGATCGTTATTACAAACATTACCTCGATTCGAAAGACACAGGAATTATTTTTTTCAATTACGATCAGCTGATGAAAAATCCTGCGGAATCAATTAAAAAATTACTGGAAGCGCTCGAAATAGAAAATGCGAACGTGCAAGAATTGAGCCTGCTGGTTCGAACAAAAGAAAAAACAATTTCAGATGAAGTGCTGCTGACATTTTCTTATTCAGAATTATTAAAACGCGCAATCAATCAATGAAAATCCTTCACCTCATCACGCACCAGGGCGGAGGCGCGGGCATTGCTTGTCTGCGGTTGCATCACGCCTTACGCGAAGCAAAGATTGAAAGCAGTGTTTTAAGCTTATTCGGTGAAGAAAATAAATCAGCGAATATTTTTTCTCTTGAAGCAAATTCCGGCGAAATCGATTTTAATGCCATCCTGAAAAAAGAAAAACGTAATCGTTACCGGCAAGCGTGGAAAATAAGATTGAAAGGGAAACCGAAAGAGCTTTTTTCTTTTCCTGATTCACTGTGGAAAATTGAAGAGCATCCGCTTATTAAGGAAGCCGATATTATTCATTTGCATTGGGTAGCGGGAATGATCGACGTTGAACGTTTTTTTGCAGCTGTGAATAAACCTGTTGTCTGGACATTGCACGATGCGTGGCCTTTTACAGGTGGTTTTCATTATGAATCTTATTTTAATATTAAACCATTTGTTTCCATTTCTGATAAATTACTGGAGCTTAAACGAAAATCTTACGCAGGGACAAACATTACAGTTGTTGCACCAAGCCGGTATATGATCAGCTTGTGCAGATCCCGCGAAGTTTTTCTAACTCAAACTCATTTTGCAATTCCTAACAGCGCTCCAGCTTCCATTTATTATCCGCGTAAAAACCGTGATGAATTACGTGCGCGTTTAGGAATAAAAGAAAATGAACAAGTATTATTTTTTGCTTCTGATGAACTGGATTATTTCCGCAAAGGCGCAGATCTTCTTCTTGATGCTTTCGCTTCTTTTAAAAATGAAAATGTTAAGCTCTTTATTGCAGGAAGACCAGGGAAGCAGAAATTGCCGAAAGATTCACGCATTCAATTTACCGGACATATCGCTGATGAAAATCATTTTGCAGAATTTCTGAATGCATGTGATGCGCTGATTCATACTTCAAGAGAAGATAATTTCCCGAATGTAATTTTAGAATCGCTTTTTTGTGGAACGCCGGTGCTGGCAATTGATAAAGGTGGTGTTTCAGAAATGATTCGTGATGGTGTGAATGGAATTTTGGTAAGTGAAGAAAATCTGGGAGATGGCCTTGAAAAAATCATTGCCGCAAACTTTAACAGAGCGAAAATAGCCGCAGAAGCCCAAGCTATTTTTTCTTCCGATGTGCAGTCAGCACGATTCATCCAACTTTACAAACAATTTTTATCCTGATTTCCATCTGCGAAATCCTTTGAATCTGCGAGCAAAAATACCCACGCAGATTCAAAAGATTCCGCAGATTTTTTACACTTTCCAATAAAGATTCTCTTCCCCCAGCCATTGCGGCATTTCTTTTATTACTCCCAAATATTCTTCATCCAAATATTTTTTCACTTCCGCAGGCATTTCCATTTCCTGGCTTTTATTCGGACGCGAAACAAGCGTTGCAGCATCTTTCACTGCAGGAACACCAATGAAATTACAGATCCGCTCAATCACCTGTTCAGGCTGCGCATCAATTTCTTCATTAAAAACAACAAGGATCTGCTCGCGTGGGAAAACAGAAGACCATTTTTTCCAGATCGTTTTATAATCGCCCATTTTCTTTACCCACGACTTTTGAAAATGTGCGATAAATTCAGCGTTAGGAATCTGCTTCAGATCCCGGCCCATCTCTTTTGCAAAATGATAGCGTGCACTCGACCATGCCCTTTCTCTCGGATCACGCAAGAAAGGGCATGGTCGAGTGCACGCTATCATTTTGCAAAAGAGATGGGCCGGGATCTGAAGCAGATTCCTAACGCT
>JBKJMR010000583.1:0-2557 GCA_046596275.1 Bacteroidia bacterium
ACAAGTCAGTTCCGCGCAGGCATTTCTTACGATTACACATCAACAAAACTTCAAAACGTGAATAACGGAACAGTTGAAATTAATCTCAGCTATGATTTCAATAACAAGCAAGACAAACTTCGTTCACCGCGTTATTTCTAGTTTCAATAAAAAGTAAAAATGAAAAATAGCATCGCATTATTTTTATCGCTTGTCCTTTTTTCTTCTATAGGATTTGCGCAGGGTTTAACTGTGAAAAGTGCAGATCGCGCATTCGACAGGCTTGCTTATGTACGGGCAGCAGAATTATACCTGCGTGTTGCTGACAAGAAAGGTAATGACCGCGTGTATGAACGGCTTGGCGATTGTTACCGCTTAATGGGCCAGGCAAATAAATCGGAAGCATGGTACGGAAAAGTTGCGACCGGCTCAGCGCCAACTCCGACTTCACTTTTGTATTATGCAGAAGCGTTGCGTGCAAATGGAAATTACACTGAGAGCGATGCGTGGATGAAAAAATATTTTGCCGTGCGTGCAGATGATAACCGTGCGAAGCTGTATGTAAATAACGCAACCTATTTTGAAGCGCTGAAAGCACAGCAACCTTATTTTTCCATCAGCAATCTTGATGTCAATACTGCGCAGGCTGATTTCGGAACAACATTTTATAATGATAAAATAGTTTTTGCTTCATCGCGGATCGATGAGGTGGCAGTAAAAAATACACACTCGTGGAATGATATGCCATTCCTGAATTTATACATTGCAGATCGCGATGCGCAGGGAAATCTCAGCAAAGTTGTAACGCTGAATCAAAAGTTGAATACACGTTATCATGAAGGACCTGCATGTTTTTCGGCTGATGGAAATGTATTGTATTTCACACGCAATAATTATTTTAAGAATGAATTCCGCAAAGACAAAAAAGGAATTAATAACCTTAAAATTTTCAGAGCGAAAAATGTAAATGGCAATTGGCAGGAAGAAAATCTTTCGATCAACAGCGATGAATTTTCTGTTGGACATCCAACCATTTCTCCTGATGGCAACTACCTCTATTTTGTCAGCGATATGCCGGGCGGAAAGGGAATGACTGATATCTACCGTGTGCAAATTAACCCTGACGCATCACTCGGAACCCCTGAAAACCTGGGTGATGCGGTCAACACGGAAGGGCGTGAAATGTTTCCTTTTTTAGACACGGAAGGCAACCTGTTTTTCTCTTCTGATGGACAAGTTGGCCTCGGTGGGCTGGATGTTTTTTATGCAGCGAATGATCGTAAAAATGGTTTTGCTAAAGTGACGAATGTTGGATTGCCTGTCAATTCTTCTTCCGATGATTTTGCGCTGGTGTTGGATGCTTCAGGAAAAAGCGGCTATTTCAGCAGCAACCGCGATGGCGGAAAAGGTGATGATGATATTTATGCGCTGAATCTTGTTCGTCCGTTCAAAACAACTTATTTATTAAAAGGAATTGCAAAAGATAAAGCGACAGGACTTCCGCTAGTTTCATCTGAAGTATTGCTCAAAGAAAATTCAGGAAGTGTAATTAATAAAATCACAACAGATGCCACGGGAGCCTTTCAATTTGAAATTGAGTTGGATAAAAATTACATCTTAAGCGGAACGAAGGAAAAATATTTTGCAGGTACGATTTCCATCAGCACAGTTAACATCGGTGATCAGACTGAGCTTATGCGCGATCTTCCACTTGAAAAAGATCCGGGTCTTGCATTGTATTTTCTTTTGAAAGATAAGGGAGACCGCACTGCTATTCGTGATGTGAAAATTAAGATCACAAATAATTTCACGGGGAAAACAGACAGCGTTTTCTCACTTGAAAATGGAGACTTCAGAATTCCCGTAACAGGGAAAAAAGTCGGCGAACGATTAAGCTATAACATCTCATTTGAAAAGCCCGGCTATCTTTCGAAAAGCATGACATACAATGCTGAGATCGAAAAAGAAGGGGAGATACGCATCGAAGAAAATCTCGATAAAATTTCTGTCGGACTCGATCTCGCAAAGATTATTGACATCAACCCAATTTATTTCGATCTCGGAAAATCCATCATTCGTCCTGATGCTGCAATCGAGCTTGACAAAATTGTAAAAGTGATGAATGAAAATCCGAACATGATCGTAGAGCTTGGTTCGCATACAGATTGTCGCGGAACAGCAGCATCCAACACATCACTTTCCGACAGAAGAGCAAAAGCATCGGCAGAATATATCAAGAAGCGCATTTCCAATCCAACCCGCATCAACGGAAAAGGATACGGAGAAAGTCAGCTCGCAAACGGATGTGCATGTGAAGGTGCTGTAAAGCCAACTTGTTCTGAAGACGAACATCAGAAAAACCGCCGCACGGAATTCAAGATCATCAAAATGTAATTTCTTTTTCGCTGCCCTGTAAACGTTCAGGGAAGGCACTTTAAATGCAATTGTTTCACACCATATAAGTGGCACCGCTGGCTTAAACAGGCCTTGCGGTGCTTTTTTGTGCAGATTATTTATCCAACGGTAAGGCTTGTCCGGCTTTTGTCTGGCTTGCTGGATTGAATTGCGTTTCTTATTG
>JBKJMR010000684.1:0-3208 GCA_046596275.1 Bacteroidia bacterium
GATATCCTGGATCATATTGAAGATACGTTACAGGATTACCGTGAGAAAAATTCGGTTATCGATCTGGATCGACAGTCAGATCAATATTTCGATAGATACAGCAATTACGAAGGCAAAGAAAAAACCTTAGAGCTTCAGCTCCGGTCGCTCGACGATCTTGAAAATTATATCATCGAAGATAAAGATCCAACGTTTTTGCCGCCATCTGCCTATATCCTTGAAGGCGACCAATTCCAGGTAGCAACACTTGAAGATCTGTACCAGAAACGCCAGCGACTTTCTTCTGAATTGCTTATCGGAACTTCTGCAAACTATGGTGTGAAAAATCTCCGCGACCAGATTGATTCTACGAAGCGCGACATTTTAATTTACATTAAAAACTCCCGCCAGGCGATTAAAGAAAAGATCACAGGAATCAAAACGGAGATTGATTTTTACAATAACCAGCTGCAATTAGTCCCCTTGAAGCAAAGAGGATTGCTGAACATCATGCGCAGGCAGAAAGCATTCCAGGAAATGTATGTTTTTCTTCTTCAGAAAAGAGCAAACACGATCATTTCCAAAGGTGGAATTGTACCTGAAACCAAGATCATTGAACGCCCCCGAAATATCGGAGTAGTCAGCCCGGATGATGAAAAAATAAAGCTCACTTTCCTTGGGGTCGGATTGCTGATTGCCTTCGGAATAGTGGTTGCCCGAATTGCATTTTTCCACCGTATTGAAACATACGATGAGCTTAAAGGTGCAACACAGCTTCCGATTCTGGGAGATATTGCTTATGATTTAATGCTCAAGGAGCTGACCATTGCGGTAGAGCATGATCCGAAGTCTCCGATGGCAGAATCATTCCGGACGATCCGTACCAATTTGCAATATATGGCTACTGCTCCCGGCGCACAAGTCATTTTGCTTACTTCAAACAATCCGGGTGAAGGAAAAACATTTTGTTCGCTGAATTTATCTGCTGCGATTGCGAAAACCGGTAAACGCGTTATCCTGTTAGAGCTTGATTTGCACAAACCACGTGTACAAAAAGGTTTTAATCTTCCTGCTGAAAAAGGGATTTCAACGGTTGCCATCGGAAAAGATAAGATTGAGGATGTGATCATTCAAACCCAGATTGAAAACCTCCATACGATCCTTTCAGGGCCGCTTCCGCCGAATCCATCAGAATTGGTTACTTCAAAACCGATGAATGATATTCTCGATTATTGCAAGCAGAATTACGATTACGTCATCATTGATACACCACCAATCGGCTTGATCTCAGATGCGTTTGTACTCATGCGCCAGGCGTCGATATTGATCTTTGTATTGAATATTCGTTTTGCTTTCCGTGGTGCCCTTGAAAGTGCGCATGAAGTGGCAGCAATGCACCCGGAGGTACATTTCGGATTTATTCTGAACGGAGTAAAACGTAAAAAATCGAAATACTATTACAACCGTTATGCGTATGGCTATAAAGGTTATGGCGGCGGATACGGAAGTTATGGTAAAGGTTATGGCGGATATGGCGGAAGTTATGGCGGCTATTCAGAAAAGCCACCAACGCCGAAAGACAAGAAAAACCCTAAGTAATCCTCTTAAAAAATTACTGAAACACAGATCTGATCTTTATGAGCAGAAAAAAAATTGTGATCATCGGGGGCGGACTTTCGGGCACTCTTGTCGCTCTGAATCTTGCACGATCCAATAAGGATGTCGAATTTGTTTTGGTAGAAAAGAATCCGGGAATGCTCGGACGAGGCGTTGCTTATCACCATGATTTTACGCATCAGCCGTTAAATGTTGTTGCAGCAGGAATGAGCTTGTTTCCCGACGAGCCAACTCATTTTCTTAACTGGCTTCATGTAAATCATTTTCGTTACAAGCATCTTTTACCGGAAGTATTCCCGAAAGTATTTGTCCCGCGAAAAATATTCGGGGATTATATTGTTGAACACCTCGAACAAGCGCACCATCTTGCACCGGGACGATTCCAGATTCGTATTGATGATGCGATTTCATTGCGTGAAAATGGGAATGAATACGAGATCAGTTTAGAATCAGGCGCATTGCTCACAGCTGATCATGTTGTTCTTGCGCTCGGAAATTTCCCTCCTGCAGATCTTTTTGATGCAGCCGATCCCCAGAATAAAGACCCCCGGTATTTTTCAAATCCATGGTCAGACCGGATTTACAGCAATATTATCGGCAATGAAAATATCATGCTTGTCGGAACAGGTTTGACTGCCATTGATGTTATTCTTGGTTTGAAAGTGCGTGGCTTTAAGGGAAAAATTACCATGATCTCGCGTCGTGGAAAATTGCCGCTTGCACATGATTTATCTGCCGACCCGGTAAAGCTCGACTACCCCGGACATCTGCATCCGCGCGATGCTTATTTCTGGCTCAAAGGAAAAATTGCAAGCAATAAGCACATTCCATGGACAGCCGTTATCGATGGTTTGCGCCCGATGACACAAAAGTTCTGGCAGGAATGGTCGATCGATGAAAAAAAATATTTTCTAAAACGTTTGCGTCCATTCTGGGAAATTGCGCGACATCGTATTCCGGGTGCATCCGCAGTGATATTGGATCAATTGGTTGAATCAGGTCAGCTGCATATCGGAAAAGGCCAGATTAATAAAGCGAGTTCGCTTGCTGAAGGAATACAGGTGGATTACAATTTTGATAAAAGTAAGGAAGAAGGACTTTTTCAAAAGCTGATCAATTGTACAGGTCCGGAATCGAATTACAGGAAAGTAAGATTTCCGATCATCCGTAATTTGATGGAGCAGGGGAAAGTAGTTTCCGATGAATTAGGATTGGGAATCAGCTGTTCGGTTGAAGGAGCAATTCTCGGTGCAGATGGCAAAGAAGTGAAAGGACTTTGGTGCGTTGGCCCAATGAGAAAAGCGGTGCTTTGGGAAACTACGGCTATTCGTGAGCTTCGTGAACAGGCCTTGCAACTTGTTTCATTTATCAGCTGATCTTCTCCGGAATTTGTTGTGACCACAGGATAGCTCCATTGTGTTAACTTTGGAAATTAATTACAGGAAATCTGCTTTTAAATTCAAATGACAAAACCGAAGAATAATTCAAATGCAGAAACTCAATTGGAGCTTCATGTGTATTCTTCAGATACAAATCAATTTGGTTTTTTTGCCACGCTGAGAAATATTATCAGGGAATTTCCACTTGCGCATTCACTCGGACTTCGTTTTGC
>JBKJMR010000185.1:0-3503 GCA_046596275.1 Bacteroidia bacterium
GCAATCGCTTTTCCTTCCGCCGCCGCCGCGGTAATTTCAACTTGCTCAAAAATGGGGTGATTTTTCTTTTTCATTTCGGAGACAAAGGTAGGCAATTCAAAATTCAAGATTCAAGATTCAAAATTCCAAAATTCATTAGCAAAAATTTTAGTCTGCATTCATTAAGTGTTATAGATTTTGAATCTTGAATTTTCAATCAATTAATCTTGAATTTTGAATATTGAATCACTTTGAATTCAGTATCTTTGTTCGTTCCCTTAACAAATAGCAAATACCTCAAATTTCATGTCAACTGTGATTGAAAAACTCACCCGCTCAGAAGAATTAATGTTATTGGAAGCGCGTTACGGAGCGCACAATTATCATCCATTACCCGTAGTGCTTTCACGCGGTGAAGGCGTTTTTGTCTGGGACGTTGACGGAAAAAAATATTACGATTTTCTCGCTGCTTATTCTGCAGTCAACCAGGGACATTGTCATCCGAAAATTATCAGCGCATTGGTTGATCAGGCTTCAAAGCTTACATTAACATCACGTGCTTTTTACAATGATGCGCTTGGTGAATATGAAAAATTCATCACCAACTTTTTTGGCTACGATAAAGTTTTGCCAATGAATACAGGTGTAGAAGCGGTTGAAACTGCCGTGAAGCTTGCCCGTAAATGGGGTTATAGCATGAAAGGCATTCCCGATAACCAGGCAAAAATTATCTGGGTAGAAAATAATTTTCACGGCAGAACACTTTCTTCTATTTCTGCTTCTACCGATCCTTCAAGCTATAGTGGATTCGGTCCGCTGTTGCCCGGTTATGTCATCATTCCTTACAACGATTTAAAAGCACTCGACAACGCATTAATAGATCCGAATGTATGCGCATTTATTTTTGAGCCGGTGCAGGGAGAAGCAGGCGTCATAGTTCCTGATAAAGGTTATCTCGCAGGCGTGCGTGATCTCTGCACAAAAAATAATGTGCTCATGATTGCAGACGAAGTGCAGAGTGGGTTAGGCCGCACAGGAAAAATGCTGGCTTGCGATCATGAAAATGTAAAACCCGATGTATTGATTCTCGGAAAAGCATTGTCAGGTGGTGTGCTTCCTGTTTCTGCTGTTTTAGCAGACGATGAAATTATGCTTACAATAAATCCCGGTGAGCATGGTTCTACTTACGGTGGAAATCCGCTCGGCTGCAAAGTTGCAATTGCCGCGCTCAAAGTTTTGAAAGAAGAAAAGCTGTGCGAAAATTCAGAGCGTCTCGGAAAAATTCTGCGCGACGAATTGAATAAAATAAATTCAAAACGCATTTCAGTAGTGCGCGGACAAGGCCTTTTTAATGCCATCGTTATCGAACCGCAGCAAGGCATTACCGCATGGGATGTTTGTTTGAAAATGATGGAGAGTGGTTTATTAGCCAAACCAACCCACGACGATATTATTCGTTTCGCACCACCATTAACTATTACCGAAGAGCAATTGATGGATTGCGCAAGAATTATCCGTGAATCGATTTTGTCTTTCGATTAATTCAATATTCAAAATTCAAGATTGTCGCATTGTAAGCGCGTCATTGATATTTCATCTCGAAATTCAATCCTGAATTTATGCGAAAGTTCTTGTTTTTTTTAGCCTTTATTTTCGCCATTCAAAGCCATGCGCAGCTGATTGTTGCTGACTATTCCTATAAGGGAATCAGCATCATTTACCAAAATTGTGATGACTCAGTGGTGTATTACTTATCACCGGGAATTGCAACTGCAAATCTGAAAAAATCCAGTGTTTTTTACTTAAGAGTTGATCGAATGACTTTGTCAGAAGATACGCTAACGGTTTTTCTGAATGATACGCTTCTTTCAATAGGTTCAACTAAACCTTATAATGATCTATTTCACAAAGGAATGGGACTTTGGGTTTATGACACATTAACAATAGGGCAGTCTGTAGGTTGGCATTTAGCTTTTCGTCATAAGATGAAATATAAATGTTTAAAGATTAATTATAGTTCCCGAATAAATAATGGACCAATTGAACATCAGTCTTTGGTAATTACTTATAACAAAAAAAGAAAGCAAAGAAAAAACTTGTGGAAAGGCCCTTGCGATGGATGGAATAAATATAAGTTCCTGCATTTAAGATATCGATTAAAAATATGGGATTGAATCTCAAATCTTCTAATCATGAATCTTGAATCTTGAATTTTGAATCTTGAATTTTTTATGGCGTGCCCTTCCTGCGTCAGGTCGTGCTATCCGTTACAAGTCCTCCCGTGAAGTAGAGGCAAGCTCACTTCACGGTCCGGGCTTTACACTACTATCACTCACGCAAGGGAAATTTTCATTACATGGACGCGAGGCATCGCGTCTCTACAAATTTTTCACTACGGACTTTCCACTTCCATCACTCACGCAAAATGGAATTTCGAATTTTCGAATTTTCGAATTAAAAAGATTCATCCACAAGCCCCGCCGCTTCTTCCCCAACCAAACTCCCCAGCGCAATCCCCATTCCACCCATCCGCACTGCGCAAAAAACATTTTCTGCAATCATTTTAACGATCGGCGATTTTTGTGCGCCCACTCCCATCGTTCCCGACCAGCGTTGATCAATCGTATACTTTTCACCCGGAATGATCATATCGCGCAGTAACATCTCCAGCTTCTCTTGTATCATCGGAGTAGTGGAATGTTCCATCGTATTTTCATTGGTAAAATCCATATTTCTTGCACCGCCGAATAAAACACGGTCGCCGACATTCCGGAAATAATAATAGCCTTTATCGTAATGAAAAGTTCCTTTTACTTTCAATGATGGAATAGGAGAAGTGATCAACACCTGCGCACGTGCGGGCTCCACATCTTCTTCGGGCAAAAGCTGCTTTGCAAAACCATTCGTGCAGATCAGCAAACGTTTGGTTGAAATAGCATAACCGTTTTCCGTTTGCAGGATCAATCCATCATCTTCATTGGTGAATTTTGTAACATGCAACCCATTCAGAATTCTTATTCCCGCAGTTTTTGCTTTTTCAATTAACGCTTCCATCATCCGTCCCGTGTCAATCTGTCCTTCCGCCGCACAAACGATCATGTGTTTTACATTGCAGAAACCAAAGCGTGAAATTTCTTCGTCTGCATTTTTATAAACTTCATTTCTTCCGATAACGTCTTTCAGCTTCCCGTTAAATTCCGTGATCCTGTCGGCATAAGAAGTGTAGCTGATCTCATTATCGAAAACTTCATATCCGCCATATTCTTCAAATTTCATCGCCGCATCACCAAGTCGCGCGCGCAATCGCCGTAATCCTTCAAAACGTTTTGCCACCAATGAAAAAACTTCATTTTCCGGCATTTTACTCAAATCATCCGCCAATTCCGAAACACTCCCGAAACAAGCAAATCCCGCATTTTTAGTACTCGCACCCGACGGAAGCGCGCCTCTTTCAACAACCATTATATTCAGCTTCGGCGATTTTTCCTTCAATGAGAGCGCAGCATTCAGCCCAACAATCCCGC
>JBKJMR010000237.1:0-5697 GCA_046596275.1 Bacteroidia bacterium
CACGGAACATGACACGGCTGCGGAATTGAAATTTGCAAATGAGTAGGCCGTGTCATTTAAGCTCGCTTATTTTTTCGTTCGTCTTTGGGAAGAATTGCTAACAGATCTGTCGATGCAGGTAAAGCAGGTGATTGAGGTTTTGGTTCTTCTTTTGGTTTTTCACTCAGGTCGTCAAATGGATTTTGAGCAGTGAGATTTTTTGCCGGTTCTGATTTTTGAAACCTATCTAATTGAGATTTATATTTATTCCAACCGATAAGTATTTTACGCAATGTGTCGCTGATGATATTTGGCGTTTTGTATGCTAGTTCAGGATAATAAATCGAGGTTGTAAAACCCATTAAATCTGTTTGCACCAAATTGATCGAGCATATTGTAACAGTATTTACAATACAAGAAATGGGCACCCAAACAAAAAGCTGTTTTGTTGAATCCGGCATTATTGATAAATGTAAAATCGAATCAGCTACAGGAAGTAAACCTTCACTTACTAAAGACGTATCAGCTAAAGAAGAATCTGCTTGTAAAACCGGCTGTGTAGTTAACTGTGAAGTATCAGGAGTATTTGCAGAATGAACTACTTCAATGTATTGCGCCTTCACTTGTTTTCCGAAAAATGTCAATGGAATCAGCGCTGCTATTTTCCACCATTTTGCACTACCTGATTTTTCAGGAAGAAGATTAAAAGGACGATTCAATTGTGCCTTTGAATATTTTCCGCAGGCATTGCCGCCGCTGTGACGAAAGTGAAGCATCAATTCATCATCACTCATTTTCGAAAAATCGGTGATCACTTTTTCGCATGACGAACAATACCGTTGATCTTTGTCAACAGCAGTCATTCCATTCCAGGGAACAGTGCAGGGTTCAGGAATTGAAAATTGTATTTGGCTATGCCGGGCCATGATCTAAAGTAGTGAGAAAAGAAAACGATGCTAAAAGATTTAACACATGTAGGGCAATTTTAACATGTGCAAATAAAAAGAGCAGAAAGTGTAAAAGGAGAATTTACTTTTTCCACAACAGGCTGCTATCGCCGTAGCTTAAAAAACGAAAATCATTTTTCAATGCGTAATCATACACCTTTTTACAATCATCACCGATGAAAGCAGAAACAAGCAGGAGCAAGGTGCTTTGTGGCTGATGGAAATTGGTGATCAGCGCATCCACAACTTTAAATTTATAACCGGGAGCGATTAAAATTTGTGTGAATCCTGTCAGCTCACTATGATTATTCTCCTGCATCCAATCAAGAATTGCACGTAACGCGACAGGCAACGGAACTTCGGGTGAATTATCATACGGTTCCCATTGCCCGACAAACAACGAATCGAAATGCCGGCCGGGTTGTGTGATGATTTGTTTGCCGAACCAATAAATACTTTCTAATGTGCGCAATGCCGTTGTGCCAACTGCAATAACAGGCGCATCTTTTTGCAGCAGTATTTTTTCAATCAACGCACGCGGAATAATTACCTGCTCGCGGTGCATGTCATGGTCGCTCATCTGCTCTGCTTTCACAGGCTTAAATGTTCCTGCGCCCACATGAAGCGTAACATTTTCGAGCTTGATATTTTTCGCTTCCAATGATTTGAGTACAGACGGCGTAAAATGCAATCCCGCTGTTGGTGCAGCTACAGAACCATTATGCTGCGCGTAAATTGTTTGATAACGTTCTTCATCCACCACTTCTTCTTCGCGGTTGAGATAAGGTGGCAATGGAATTTTTCCTGCAGCTTCAATAATTTCTGCGAAGGAAAGATCGGCAGGTGTCCACGAAAGTTTTATTACCGATTGATCACCTGCATATCCTTCGCGTGTGGCATTAAGAATGATTTCCGTTTCACCTGATTTAATTTTTGCCACTAACTCTTCATCGTATTTCCATCGTTTCCCATTCCCGATAAATGCGCGCAACACCACTTCTTTTTTCGATTGAAGCAGCCTCACAAAATTGACTGAGCTATCTGCGGCATCCGTGCAAAAAATTTCCACCGTCGCCCCGCTGATCCGTTGCATGAAGATTCTCGCTCTTACAACGCGTGTATTATTAAAAACGAGCAACGTGTTTTCAGGAATTTCGTCATTGATCTGAAAAAATGATTTCTCTGTAATATTTCCCTCACGATAGATCAGCAATTTCGAAGCATCTCTTTCTTCCGCAGGATAACGCGCAATGCGATCCTCCGGTAATTCGTAGGTAAAATCTTTAATGGAAAGTATTCCCGGATGTTTTGTCATGGAAGATCGCAAAGGTAATTTTTCATTCGCGTTTTCACGCATTTATATGTATTCATTGCTTCATTAATGTGTTTTGAACAGGTAAGAAAATAGTATAAACGTCTTTTTTCACGAATCAAAGCATCGTAAACTTGTATCATCACCATAAGCAACAATAAGTCAAATTGATATAGATTATGTATCCTGCAAATTGAAAATAATAGTACATCACTGCAAACATTACTAATTACTGAGTTTGAATTTCGGAAGGCATTAAAGTCCGGGCTTGATACACCAGGAACTTTAATGACGTTCAATACTTCTGATTTTTAAACTTCCCTTGTGTTTGGTGAAAACGGTCTCAACCCTGGGACCGTTTTTTATTTTATTTAAAGCATACATGTAGAAACTAATGCCCGTTCATTTTCATTTCATTTAGTTTTCTTCTCAGTTAAAGAATGTTAACCACTCGCAGAGGGGGAAGCGGTTTGTTAATTTTGTTAAGAATGAAAATTGTTTCACCGAAGCTTATCACATTTCTAGCAGGTACCGCCTTGATCGGTCTTTGTGTGATCCAGTACTATTGGATCAGCGGGGCGGTGGATCAGAAGCGTGAACATTTCGGGCAGGATGTGCGTGAGGCAATGATTGCAGTTTCCAGAAATTACAGTCACAATCAAACCGGTTCACGTTTACGCCGCAAGCTCAGCTATCGTCGCCAGAGTTTTGTAACGACCCCATATAAATCACAAAGCGGAAAAGTAAATGTGTATGAAGAATTTGTTTCTGATTCCGGTGGAAATAAGCAGACGAGCTCGCGTACAAGAAGTTATCCGGGCGATACCTTATCGCGTGAGCATAATCATTCCATGACCGCCAACAATATTGCGGCCAATGCAGAACGTCCATCGAATATGAATCCGCAATCTGACCACAGCTCAGTGCCGGGCATCTTCAATAATTTATTTGATGAAGTTATTCATATCAATGTGTATAATGACTTTTCAAATTTTCTCGATACTTCTTTAGTTGATTCGCTATTGCGTAATGAGCTGATGAGCCGCGGCATCAATACACGTTATATATATGCGATTTTAAATTCTCCTGTTTACAAATTTGATATCAATCATCCTTCAGGTAACGCTTACCAGGATAGTTTGATCACGAGCCGCTATCGTGTTGCGCTTACTGCCGACAATCTTTTTTCGCAGCCTCGTATGCTTTCCATTTATTTTCCGAATGAGCAGGGATATATTCTGCGTTCCATGTGGCTGATGCTGATCCTTTCGGCAATGTTTATTCTTTTTATCATTTTGTTATTCTATTATTCCATTTCAACTATTTTCCGCCAGAAACATTTGTCTGAGATCAAAAATGATTTCATCAGCAACATGACGCATGAGCTGAAAACTCCTATCTCTACCATTTCACTTGCATGCGAAGTTTTAGGTGATGATGCGATCTCTAAAACAAAAGAGCGAACTGATCGTTATCTCACCATGATTAAGGAAGAGAATAAACGATTGGGTGTATTGGTAGAAAATGTTTTGCAGACGGCGCTTCTCGACAAAGGCAATTTCAAGCTCAAGCCAATTAATATTGATTTGCATGAAATTATTTTGCAGGCTGTAGGAAGTGTTCAGCTTGCGATTGATAAAAAGGGTGGTGAAATTTCCTGCTCATTACGTGCGAAGAAGTTTGAAATTTTCGCTGATCATACACATGTTCAGAATGTGATTTACAATTTGCTTGATAATGCAATTAAATACACACCGGAAAAACCGAACATCAGAATCTACACAGAAGATCTTCCGACAGGAATCGAATTTTGTGTGCAGGATAATGGAATCGGAATTTCGCGTGATCAACAGAAAAAAATCTTTGAAAAGCTATACCGCGTTCCCACCGGAAATATTCATGATGTAAAAGGCTTCGGACTCGGTTTGAGTTACGTGAAAGCGATCGTGGAAAAGCATGGTGGAGAAATTTGGGTAGAAAGTGAACCGGGACGCGGAAGTAATTTCCATGTACGGTTGCCCTATATTTTAGACGAAAAACCCTCTATATCATGAGCCCAGAAACAGAAACAGAAGCAAAAGCAAAAATTCTTCTTGCCGAAGATGATCCGAACTTAGGTCGCCTTTTACAGGAGTATCTCGATGCAAAAGGTTACACCACCGTACTCGCCACGAATGGCAAAGAAGGATTTGACCAGTTCCGAAAGGGAACGTTTGATCTTTGTTTGCTGGATGTGATGATGCCGGTAAAGGATGGATACACTTTAGCAAAAGAGATAAGAACAGTGAATCATGAAATTCCGATCGTGTTTCTCACTGCGAAATCGATGAAGGAAGATACGATCGAAGGATTCAACGCAGGAGCCGACGATTATATCACCAAACCATTCAGCATGGAGGAATTGCTGCTTCGTTTGAAAGCGATCCTTCGCAGAACAAAAGGCGGAGCGCTCAACATGGAGCAAACGCTTTTCACGATCGGTGATTATAAATATGATTACACGCGCCAGATGCTGGAGTTCGGCAACAAACCGCAAAAGCTTACTTCAAAAGAAGCTGATCTGCTTCGCCTTTTAGCATTGCATAAAAATGAAGTGCTTGATCGTTCCTTTGCTTTAAACACAATCTGGGGCGACGACAGCTATTTCAATTCACGCAGCATGGATGTTTATATTGCGAAGCTGAGAAAATACCTGAAAGACGATCCGACCGTTGAGATCATGAATATTCACGGAAGAGGTTTCCGATTGATAGCTAAGTAGGGTACGAAAAACGAAATCAGTGCGAAAAAGTACATAAAACGAAAAAGTACGAATCATAACGGTTCGTACTTTTTTTGTTTTAACTATAAGCTTTTCGTACCCACTTCACTTTTCGCCCTTTTACGTTTTTAATTTCGTTTTTCGTACCTCTAGAATTTTATACCAAATCCAACACCAAGCACTTGCCTGAATTGTAAGCGTGGACCTTTGCCATCGATGATTCCATCGCGCGGACTATTGTCAATTTCAATATTTACATCATGATCGTAGATGATCTGTGAAGCAAGTGAAGCAGTAATAAATTTATTCACCTTCATCGTGATCAGCGTTTCGGCATTGATGTCAATATTTTCAGGGCGATCGAGGTAATTCGTGAATAATTCTAAACGTGCTTTGAAATTTACATTGGTCATAATTTCAGCCTGGTATTGCGCGCGCACATAACCTCCGAATTCATATCGTACATGCTCTCCCGCAATAAGACGTTCACCGGATGTATCGTATTCAGCAGCTTTCACACCGTAAGCGCCCTGGTCGGCAAGCTCCTGGTTCCTTACGTAAGTTACTTTCCCTGTTACAGGAGCAATGAAAAGCGAAAACCTTTTGTTTGGTTTGTAATCGAGTCCGATCGCTAAGATGGTGTATGCAGGAGATAAAAATTCAGATACAAGTGTGCGTGCCGTGTCGCCCTGGAAATT
>JBKJMR010000324.1:0-3551 GCA_046596275.1 Bacteroidia bacterium
TGTTTCTTTCGGGCGAAGAATTAGTTCAGCTGCCGGTAGCAGATTCGGCAAAAGATTTCGTCAACCAGTTTACATTACCTGACTTTTCTGCCTTCAGCAATTACCACGTCTATATTGTAGCAATTACAATTGCAATCATCGCCAGCCTGGAATCATTGTTAAGCGTTGAAGCGGCAGATAAGCTTGATCCATACAAACGTAACACACCAACAAACCGCGAATTAAAAGCGCAGGGATTGGGTAATATGTTATCGGGATTAATCGGTGGATTGCCATTGACAGCGGTTATTGTAAGAAGCTCTGCGAATATTAATTCAGGTGCGAAAACAAAATTGTCGTCTATAATTCATGGGTTGCTTTTATTGATAAGCGTTATCGGGCTTGCAAGTGTGCTCAATAAAATTCCACTTGCATGTTTAGCAGCGCTGTTGTTGGTTGTAGGTTATAAGCTGGCTAAAATTTCGCTTTTCACAGGCATGTTTAAGCAAGGAATGCCCCAGTTCCTGCCTTTTATTGTTACCGTGGTTGCTATCCAGTTTTCCGATTTGCTGAAAGGTATTGCGCTGGGAATGCTTGTAGCGATTTTCTTTATCCTGAGAAATATTTACCTGCGTTTGCAATATGAGAAACAGCATCACCCGGAAAATAAACAATCCATGGTTTCTGCTCTTGCGCAATTGCTCCGGAACAATTATAAAACGGAATACTATTATAAAAAACGCGACTATGCTCCCGGTGAGCCGATCACCATTGAACTGGACGAAGATGTTTCATTTTTAAATAAAGGAAGCATTGCGTTTACACTTGATGACCTGCCTGAAGATTCTACTGTAATTATCGATGGCAGCAAAGCACATACTATTGATCCGGATGTACTTGAAATTATTCACAATTTCAAAGAAACTGCTGAAGCTAAAAAGAATATTAAAGTCGGACTTAAAGGTATTCCTGATTTTACAGGAATGGCCGGTCACTAAATTTAAAATCTAAAAACATTATGGAAAAGTCATATAAAAAACTTCTTGAAGACAATATAGCGTGGGCAACACGCCAGAAAGAAAAATCACCTGAATTTTTCACCGAATTAGCTAAAGGTCAACAGCCCGAATATTTATGGATCGGATGTGCCGATAGCAGGGTGCCTGCTGAACAAATTACAGGAACCAAGCCGGGAGAACTATTTGTTCATCGCAACATTGCAAATATGATCGTTCATAGCGATATGAATTTATTGAGTGTCTTATCCTACGCTGTTGAAGTGCTGAAAGTAAAACATATTATTGTTTGCGGGCATTACGGTTGCGGTGGAATCGCTGCAGCAATGGGTAACAAACAATATGGGTTAATTGATAACTGGTTACGTCATATCAAAGATGTTTACCGTTATCATCATGTTGAGCTTGATGCAATCGAAAATGAAGAGCTGCGGATAAGAAAGCTTGTGGAGCTCAATGTAATTGAACAAGTGAATAATCTTGGAAAAACATCGATTGTTCAGAATGCATGGGGTAATAATCAGCCGCTGCATATTCATGGCTGGGTATATGACATTACAGACGGATTAATAAATGATCTGAATGTCAATTTCACCTGCCCGAAAGATTTGCATTCGGTTTATCACTTCGAGAAGGAAAAGGTGTAACCGTGTCCGGTTGATGAACAACCGGCACGAAACAGCGTGTAAAATCAAACGATGCGCTGCATGATCAATCATGCAGCGCATTTGCTTTTTCATGAAAGCCACTTTTATTTCTTGCCGCACTTTCCTCGCAATGCATAAACAGGATCACGCGCTGGCTTACGGTTCATCGTAAAAAATGCCTTAAATTGCACGAGAAATTTTAATGATTTCTCCAATGCAGTTATCCGTACGTGAACTTCAGCAGAAAGATATTGAGCCGCTAACTAAGTATTGGTTGACTGCATCTCCTGAATTCCTCATCGGCATGGGCGTTGATCTTCAGAAAATGCCACGTCCCGAAGAATGGAGCATGATGTTGAATGAGCAGCTGCAAACGCAGTTACAAGACAAAAAATCATATTGTATTGTTTGGCTCGAAGATGGTATTGCTGTCGGGCATTCCAATATCAATAAAATAATTTTCGGCGAAGAAGCGTATATGCATTTACATTTGTGGAATAATGCATTCCGTAAAAAAGGAAGTGGAACAAGTTTAGTCAAACTTACACTTCCCTTCTTTTTTGAAAATTATAAGCTTAAGAAATTATATTGCGAACCTTATGCGTTAAATCCGGCGCCTAATAAAACACTTGAAAAAGCAGGATTTAAATTTGTGAAAAAATACACTTGCATTCCGGGTATGCTTAATTTTGAGCAGGAAGTAAATTTGTGGGAGATGACTTATGAAAAATTCCAATCATTTAAATAAATATAAATTAATGAGATACTTTATAGTGTTCCTGGTTTTGCTCGTTGGTTCCTGTACCACAACTGATGATAAAAAACATATTGCTGATTCCATTGCCAATGCAGACAGCCTGGCTAAAGCAATAATTAAAAAAGACACCTTCCAAAGTATTGATGAAATTGTATTGTCCATTCGAGCTAAGCTTAAGAATAAGGAGCTAATAGAAAAGCAGGACGGAAAATGGCCGGGCGTTGTGGCTTATTATTATCCTGATAAAACATTTGCTCTTATTACTTCAAGCGAAGAAGGTGAGTTCGGAAGGATTGAAACAGAATCTTTCTTTGTGAATGATGAGTTGCTTTATACCAAATACCGTGACTATTATTTTTTGCCGAACGCTCAGGGAGAAATTGTAAGCGGACCGGGAACATTAAAGGCCGAAAAAATATATTACATGTCGGAAGGACCTTTAGCAAAAGACAGTATAACTGTTTACAATGAGGATGTGAAATTTACAAAGGGCGGATATAATAGTTCAAAAGATGAGCTTCCTGATTCACATGAAATTGTAGTACGTATATTTCAGATGAAAGCAACTTTCTAAAGCCAGGTCAGTATGTAGTCCCGTGCAGGTAAAGAAGTATTCGAATTCCGCAGAAATTTTTACCACTGATACCGACGCAAAAGAATGGCTGAAACATTATGTAAATAAAATATAAATGGAAAAGAAACTCGTTATCAGCAAAATCGCAATTAAAGCATCTGCGGAAAAAGTCTGGGATGTTTTGGTAAATTCCGAACACACAAAAAAATACATGTTCGGTTGTGAAACAATTTCCGATTGGAAGCCGGGTTCAACGCTCTTATGGCAAATGATCCATGAAGGAAAACCGTTCGTTGCGGTAAAAGGAAATGTTGTTGCAATTGAAGAAGGAAAATATCTTGACTACACCGTATTTGATCCGCACAATCCGAAGATAGAGGACGTGCCGGAAAATTACCTGCATGTAATTTATGAGCTGGAACATTCCAATGCAGAAACTTTGTTGACAGTAACGCAGGGCGATTACAATACGGTTGCTGACGGCGAAAAAAGATTTCTTGAAGCAGATAATAACGGTGAAGGATGGAACCCCATCCTCGAACAAATAAAAAAGATCGCAGAAGAAAATTAAATGCAAA
>JBKJMR010000463.1:0-9260 GCA_046596275.1 Bacteroidia bacterium
AGCTCGTCGTTTTGGGCGTTGATGAGTAGCTGTGCTCTTTTTATTTTTTGGTTGGCGTACAATGCGTAGCCACCGAAGAGCAATAAAATAATTCCGCCGGAAGCAATTACCCACAAACGTTGTTCAGCAAGCAGATCACTTTCCTGCTGCTTAAAAAGTTCCTGCTGCTGCTTGATCAGCTCTTTTTCTGAGCGGTCGGTTTCCCATTTATCCATGAGCGAATTAAACTTCGTATTGTTCTCTTCATTAAAAAGTGAATCGCTTAAATTTTTAAAACGGATGTGATATTCGAGCGCAGTTTTATAATCTTCCATCGCTGCATAATCGTTTGAAAAATCCTTGTAGATCAGGCGCAGACCTTCGAGGTAAGAAATTTCTTTGGCTTGTATTTCTGCTTTTGTATGCCAATCCAATGCTGAAGAAAAATCTTTTTTATGACGATACATGTTTCCGATGTTCATCATGTTATCCGTCAGCTCAATTTTATCACCGATTGATTTGCTGATCGCGAAGGAAGCCTGGTAAGCCGTAAGTGCTTCATCATATCGCTTTTGTCCTTCACGTACTACGCCGATATTATTCAGCGCTTCTGCTTCAACTGTCTGATCTTTATTTTCTTTCGCAATCGCTTTTGCTTTTTCACAATACGGAAGCGCTTCATCATATTTACTTTCTGAAAGAAAAACCGCCCCGATATTGAGATATACAAATGACAAACGATCAACATCACCGGATTCGTCAAGCAATTTTGCGGCGAGCAAATAATTATCAATCGCAGCTTTATTGTTGAGCTGGTCGCTGTAAATATTTCCCAGATTAATATAGCTGAGCGCCATTCCTTCACGGTCACCGATCATTTCGCGGATCGTTAATGCCTGCAAATGCGCTTTTGTAGCTTCAATATATTCGCCGCGCCGGTAATGAATTACGCCGATGGAATTATAAGCATCACCGCGCCCTTTGTCAAACCGAATGTCCTGTGCAAGCTTTGCAGATTGAAGCGCATACATCATCGCCAGCTTCGGGTCGATGGAACGTAAATTCCAAGCGAGACGGTTTAATGTTTTTACCCTGTTGCTGTCGGGAGAAGATTCTGCCAGGCTCGACTTTAAGCTGTCGATATTCAGCTGGGCAAATGAAACAAACGAAAGCGCGCAGGAAAAAAGGAGAGTTAAGAAATACCTGATCAACATATCGCGCAAAGCTAACAAGTAGCAATGATATGTCGGAGATTATCAATTAAATATTTAGATTTCCCTAAACCACAATACTGACAAATAAAATTCAGCGCTTAAAAAAACGATGTTGCATGAAATTATATATTTTCTGACCTGCTTTAGTTCTGTAGTTTCACCTCGTAGTAAACGCGAACCAGGCGATGCTGATCAGGTAAATATATGAGAGGAATCATAATGGAAATTGCAACTTATTGAAGATCAAGGACCATCAGCTAATTTTGAGTGTTTCTAAACAATGGTTATGACAATTGCCTGACAAAAACAGTGTACAGAATGAGGAAATTTGCATACCTGAAAATCATGCAAAATATTCATCTCATTGCGATCACACACCGCTCCTTCACCAGTGCGGAGATCGGGCGTTTTCATCTTTCTGATGAACGTCGTGAGCAGGTATTGCATCACATAAAAAATTCCTGCGGACTTACTGAGCTGATGTATTTATCGACCTGCAATCGTGTTGAATTTATTTTCATCGCGAAAGAAAATGTCGATGCTCAATTTATCTCCGCATTCTTCAATGCATTCTTCGGTCCGGGTAATGAAACATTAATCGATGATGCAGCTGCGAAATCATCGGTTTTTTCCGGCGAAGAAGCATTGCGACATATTTTCCGTGTTGCTGCTTCTCTTGATTCGATGGTGGTGGGTGAGCGTGAAATTATTACGCAGGTTCGCAAAGCGTATGATGAATCGCGGGCGATGGGAATTGCGGGCGATACGATTCGGATCCTTGTGCAGAAGACAATTGAAACTGCAAAAGAAGTTTACACACAAACTGATATTGCACGGAATCCTGTTTCAGTTGTTTCGCTTGCCTACAGAAAGTTGCGTGCGCTGAATGTTCCACTGAATGCACGCATCTTATTCGTTGGCTCCGGTGTAACTAATACTGCAATGGCGCGTTACCTGAGCAAACACGGTTTCACTGATTTCGTAGTTTTTAACCGCACGCTTGATCATGCTGAAAAGCTTGCGGGCGAATTGAAAGGAACCGCATTTCCTTTGGAGAAACTTGCGGAATATAAAAATGGTTTTGATGTGATTGTAACCTGCACCGGCGCAGAAGAAGTTATTATCACAAAAGATATTTATCATGCGCTTACCGGCGAGGATGCAGCGCGCAAAGTAGTTATCGATCTTGCAGTTCCGAATGATCTTGATCCTGCAATTCCGCAGCAATGGGATGTAAATCTTATTGCGGTAAATAATTTGCAGGAAATTGCAAATGACAATTTAAGAGAACGCGAAAATCAGCTCGAGGCTTGCAGGACGATCATCGAAAACAATATCCTTGAGTTCCGTGGCGATCTTCGTCAGCGACAGGTTGAAATTGCAATGTCTGATGTTCCGCGGAAAGTAAAAGAGATTCGCGACACTGCTGTTAATGCAGTATTCGCAAAAGAAATTGGTCAGCTCGATAATGCCTCACGTGAAGTGCTTGATAAGATACTTAGCTACGTAGAGAAAAAATACATCAGCGTTCCGATGAAAATGGCGCGTGAGATCATCGAAGAAGAAGTAAGGCAAAATTAATATCTGGGCTGTGGCCCGGCATGACACTTTTGCCTTTCGATTAGTCTTGTGAATATTTTTTAATTGATTTGAATAATTAGTTTTTCCCGCCCGCTGATATGACACCAGGAGTAACAGTAAAGGAAAAGTCAGAATCCAAAATAGTCAGGATCGCGTCACGCGGAAGTGAGCTTGCTTTATGGCAGGCGAATTTTGTGCAGGAAGAATTGAAAAAGATCGGTCTCGGCTCCGAGATTATCATTTACAAAACACAAGGTGATATTGTACAGCATCTTTCACTCGACAAGCTCGAAGGAAAAGGATTTTTTACAAAAGAAATTGAAGAAGCGCTTTTAAAAGGTGAAGCAGATCTTGCAGTGCATTCACATAAAGATCTGCCAACTGTTTCGCCTGAAGGATTAATTATTGCAGCTGTTTCGTACCGTGAAAATCCACGGGAGCTGGTATTGATCCGAAAAGAAAGCGTGGATGTAAAACGCAAATTTCGTTTTAAGAAAAATGCAATTGTCGGCACTTCTTCCGGCAGGAGAAAAGCGCAGCTGCTTGCCTTCCGCCCGGATATTGAATTGAAAGATCTTCGTGGAAATGTTCCGACACGCATCCAGAAATTACGCGACGGAAATTATGATGCAATTTTTCTTGCAGCAGCGGGTGTTGAGCGTTTGAAAATAAATCTCGACGGTTTGCATACTGAGCTTATTGATCCGCACGAATTTATTCCGGCGCCGGCGCAAGGTGTTCTCGCTTTACAGACAAGAGAAAATGATCACGCGTTAATTGCGGCGTTGCAGCAGATCCATCATGCTGATGTGCAGGAATGTATTGCTGTTGAAAGAAAGATCCTGAATTTATTCGAAGGCGGTTGTCATATGCCGCTTGGCGCTTATTGCGAAGAAGAAGACGGCTCGTTTAAGGTGTGGACAGCGATGGCAGATGAATGGAATACGCCGTTGCGGATCTTATATACCGAAACAAGAAAGCCGGAAACGATTGCAGAGAAAATTGTAGAAAAGCTGCGCGCGATAAAAGCAGGAACTGTTTACATCACAAGAGATTTGCGTGAAGATGATTTTTTCTTCCATGTGTTAAGAAAAAATGGTTGTGAAGTTTTCGGAAGAGCGCTGATTGAAATAAAAAGAATTCCGCTGAAATTAATTCCGGATACGGATTGGGTTTTCTTTTCGAGCAAACATGCGGTGCGTCATTTTCTCGGACAGACCAACCTGAAAGAGGGAATGAAAATAGCGGCGGTAGGAAAAGCTACAAGTGATGAGCTGAGAAAATTTAATTTGCGTGCTGATTTTATTGGCGGTGGAAATGACACGCGGATCACGGCTAAACAATTCGGTGCAGTGGCGGGTAGAAGCAAAGTGTTATTTCCGCAGGCGAAAGGCAGCTTAAAAACGGTGCAACAGCAATTGCCGACGGCTACAATAATCGACCTGGTCGTTTATGAAACGATTCAACGTCCTGCGGATGATCTTCCGGAAACGGATGTGCTTGTGTTTACAAGTCCGTCGAATCTAGAAGCGTTTTTAGAAAAGAAAAAAATCGGCAAGCACCAGAAAATTGTTGCCATGGGCCACGCGACAGGAAATACGTTGAAGGAAAAAGGGTTTCTTTCTTTTTATTCCCCTGCTACTTTTGATGACGCAGGTTTAGCGCAATCGGTTTTTAATTGTTTGTCGGATTTAAATAAATAAGAATCTTTTTTTTCATCAGCGGGTTTGCGAAACCCGCCTAATGAAAAAAAAGGTTTTGCCGCAGAGCCACAAAGAATGATTTAATCACCAATCACAAAAAAAGGTATGATGTACGAATTACGATGTAAGATTTAAAGTAAGTTTCACCAATCACCACCGTGCGTTTGCTATTTGCGCGTCAATCACCCTCCGCCGCGGCGGACACCAGATCACCAAATCCTTTCTCCATGAATAATCGTCCGCGTAGAAATAGAAAAAATTCCATCATTCGTGATCTTGTTGCGGAGACGCGCTTGAGCAAGAATCAATTTATCTATCCGTATTTTGTTACGCACGGGCAGAATATAAAATCGCCGATTGCTGCGATGCCCGGAATTCATCATTTTTCTTTGGATACGCTGTTGCATGATGTGGAGGCGGGATTAAAAGTTGGTATTAATAAAATTTTGCTCTTCGGAGTTGGTGAGCCTAAATCGGAGGACGGAAGTTCAGCGCATGGAAATAACAGCATTGTTCCGGGCGCGGTGAGTGTGCTGAAGAAAACTTTTGGTGATGATCTTTTTGTGATCACGGATGTTTGTGTGTGCGCGTATACTTCTCATGGTCACTGCGGAATTTTGCATGAGGGTTATGTGCAGAATGATGCGTCGGTGGAATTGCTTTCGAAGATGGCGCTTTCACATGCGCAGGCGGGAGCTGATATGGTTGCGCCGTCGGATATGATGGATGGAAGAATTGGTGCGATGCGTGATGCGCTCGATGAAAATGGTTTTGTGAATACCGGCATTATGTCGTACGCGGTGAAATTTGCTTCAGCTTATTACGGACCATTTCGTGAAGCCGCTGATTCTGCTCCGCAATCGGGTGACCGGAAATCGTACCAGATGGATGCGCGCAATGGAAATGAAACGGTGCGTGAAGCATTGCTGGATGAAGAAGAAGGCGCGGATATTATTATGGTAAAACCGGCGCTGGCGTATCTTGATATTATTCACCGTGTGAAAGAAGCTGTTTTGCTTCCTGTTGCGTGTTACAATGTTTCGGGTGAATACACGATGGTAAAAACCGCAGCTGCGCAGGGATTTATTGATGAGCAGAAAATTGTAATGGAAAACATGACTGCGTTTACACGTGCAGGAGCAGATATTATTATTACCTACCATGCGAGAGATATTGTTGAGAAGGGTTGGCTGTAAGCCGCACCCGCCTGCCACGATTGCACCTGCCTGTATCAGCACAAGCGCCGCGCCTGCAGCATTGCACAGATTAAAAAAATAGAAAGAGCCGTCCCCTCGTCCCCTTTTTTTCCGTCCCCCCGTCCCCCTTTTTTTCCGTCCCCTCGTCCCCCTTTTTTTCGTGGTGTAACTTTTGCAGCAGCATATAAAAAAACCACCATGAAAACAATCATTACAATCCTTTGCTCGCTATTTCTTCTTGTCGGATGTTCCAAACAGATCAAGGTAAATTCATCTGATGTTCCTTCCGTTGTGATCAGCTCATTCAACCAAAAATATCCTGATGCGCAGGATGTAAACTGGAGCGCAGAGGATGACGATGGATTTTATTTTGAAGCTGAATTTAAAGCAGGAACATTAAAAAAATCAGCGCAGTTTAAATCGGACGGAACTTTCGTAGAAGAAACAGAAGCAAAGAAATAATCTGCAAGGGAGTGGGGCGTTATTTCCCCATACTTCCCCGTATTGTCTTTTCTTTGATTACCGCGCGCTGTTTACAAATGGCTAAACATTTCGCTTACCCTTATTTATTCTTCGCCTAAAAGAACTTTCATCAGCTCTTTTTTCCTGCTGCGTGAAACTTCAACAGCAACACCATCGCTCATCACCACATATCCGCCGTCGCCACGCTGGTAGGTTTTGATATGCTGAAGATTCACAAGATGTGAGCTGTGAACACGAATGAAGCCGGAAGTTAATTGTTCTTCATAATAGCCAAGCAGCTTTGCAACGGTGTACTTTTTTTTCTGGCAGAACACATGCGTATAGTTCGATTCTGCTTCCATGCGGATAATTTCTTCGTGGTTAACAAGAATATATCCTTCGGCAGTTTGAATAGCGACATGATTGGAATGATGCTTTCGGAATTGCTGCTCCAGCTTTTCAATCCGTTCCAGCGATTGCAATAAAAGATCAGGCGAAGTAAATTCTTTTATGCGATCAATGGCGCGAACTAAATCTTCCGGGTCAACCGGTTTAAGCAAAAAATCAAGTGCGTGTTCACGTAATGCCTGGATCGCATATTTGCCGTGTGCTGTTGTAAAAATTACATTGCGGATAGAAGAGCGGACTTCATTGAGCACCACAAAACCATTTATGTGCGGCATCTCTACATCAAGAAAAAGCAAATCGGGTTTTAACGCATTTATTTTTTGAATGCTTTCACGTGGATCAGTGCATTCGGCAATCACTTTTACTTTCGGGCAGTGATCTTCGAGCAGGATACGAAGATTTTCATTACTCCGCGGTTCATCATCAACAAGAATTGCTTTCATAAATTTTATTACTTTTTAGGTGGCGGGGATGTTGAGTATAACTGTAGTGCCTGATGCTGTGCCGCCAGGTAAATATTTATCAATGTATTGAACGTTAAAGCCTATTCCGTAAAGATCCTGCAGCAAAGCGAGTCTTCGTTGATTCAGCTTTCCGCTTAAAGGTTGTTTCGCAATTCCGGGTTGTTCTGTCAATGCCGCCCGAACCCGCCCGATTCCATTGTCATCGATCTTACAAATAAGATGATCGGCATTTTTTTCAATTGAGATGATCAGATTTCCTTTTCCATCCTTCGGTGAAAGTCCATGCCAGATCGCATTTTCAACATACGGCTGAATGATCATAGGAACAACTTGTAAGGAAGAAGGAACAACTCCGGGATCAATTTTTATTTCATAATCAAAAGGTTCACGAAAACGAAGTTGTTCAATATCCATGTACAAACGAAGTGTATCTATTTCTTGTTCGAGTGTGATCTTTTTCAGCGAAGCAAATTCCAAAACATTCCTGATGAGTCGCGCAAACCTTGAAACATATGATGCAGATGCTTTACGGTCGCCGGTGAGCACAAAATTGTAAATGGAATTGATGGCGTTAAAAATAAAATGCGGGTTCATCTGCGCCCTGATCGCAGTGATCTCTAATTCCGCCATGGTGCGACGTGTTGTTTCTTCCCGCTTGAAACGTTCAACATAATTTCTTGCCAATAAATAAATAACAAAAAGAATTACTGCGGTCATAATACCGATGAACCAATCGGTTTTCCAGAACGGCGGCAAAATCGAAAAAGCATAATTTACCGGAAGGCATGAACGGACTCCGCTGTTGTTTAATGTGTATGCAAGAAATTTATAATCGCCGGGAGGAAGATTATAATAAGTGATATTCGATTCTTCCACCACATGCCATTCATCCGCACCGATTAAACGGACAAGAAATTTCGGATGACCGCCCGATTTGTAGGTTTGTCCTGCCAGCTGAAAACGGAATGTATTTTCAGTGAAGTGAAATTCAGCAGCATCATTTTTTATAACAGGGATTAAATGATCGTTGCAAAAAATTTCGCGGAAACAAACCTGCGGTGCGATTTTATTCTGCGGATATTTTCCGGGCTGAAAGCTGAAGAGCATATTATTGCCCGAAGACCAAACACGATTTCCTGAAACGCACAAATGAATAATATCATTTGACGGTAATCCGTTTGACACATTAAAATTCCACAGCGTTGTTTTTTCGCCTTCGCGCATTTTTAATTCCCACACACCTGCATTCGTCCCCACCCACAGCGATTGATTCAGCAGCAACATTTTCCTGCAGATCAACGGAAGGTTTGGCTGCTGTTCATGAATTTCTAAAACGCCGTTTGATGTGAGCTGAAATACGCCACTGCTTCGCGAAAGGATCCACAATTTTCCGCTGATCGTATCACCTATCAGTTCATCGGCCTGTTGTGCAAGCAGGGGAAAGTGACTGCTCATGTCAACAGGTTCCTGGCCGGGCACAAACATCCATAAGCGTGTAAACCCGCCCAGCCATAAAGTATCACCTCGTGTGCGTGCAATGCTTGTGATCCGTTCCGGTAATTGTTTGAGCAAAATTTCCACTTTTCCTGTATGCCTGTTTATCCACATCAATGAATTTATGGATGCAGCACACCAGCGTTGATCATCATACGCCATCGCGCATTTCAATGTCATGCTTCCATATTCATACGTAAGATTTTCTATGTACACCATTTGTTGTTTGCTGTAATCAAAAATCGATCTGCTATATGCGCTACCAAGTAAAATTGAATTTCCGATTGTGCTCATACAGGTAACACTCCTGTTTTGTGTTAGTCCTTCTGCCTGCCACTCCGCACAGCTACCTGCATTAGCAAGAATAAATTTTCCGCGCAGCGTTCCCATTAACACACCACCCGCAGGCCAGCTCGTTATACAAGTAACATGATCGCCTGTTGATAATGGAAGTTCGTAAACATCCTGTATCTCCGGGAATGGCATATAAAAAACTCCATTCTCCAGCGTGCTGAACCAAAGTCCACCTTCATGATCGCGCAAACATCCTGTCACATCATATTCACCAAGGTAATGATGCAAAAGCTCTTCACCATCTTTCCCCGGACTCATTAGCCGCGCACCACCCGGACGCATTCCGCACAACCAATAGCTGCCATCTTTTTCCGGGTTAATAAATGACGCACTGCAAGAATCAGTAAGGGAAATTATTTGGTTTGATGAAATGATGTAACGGGTATAGCACATGTTCACCACATA
>JBKJMR010000498.1:0-2675 GCA_046596275.1 Bacteroidia bacterium
CACCTGTTACCTTAACAGTACATCCGAAACCGGTTGCTTCATTTACTGCACCAACTGTTTGTAATGGTGATGCAACTGTATTTACAGACGGAACAACAATTTCATCAGGCGGCATCATGTTCTACAACTGGAATTTCGGTGATAACGATGCCTCTGTTGCTGCTAACCCGGTTCACACCTATGCAAACGCAAACACTTATAACGTTTCATTGATCGTTGTGTCAAATAACAACTGTTCTGATACAGTGATTCAGCCGGTTATTGTAAATGCATTGCCTTCTTCCACGATCACAGCATCACAAAGTCTTTCAATCTGTACAGGTGACAGCGTTGAATTAAGTGTTGTTTCATCCGTTCTGAATTCTTACTCATGGAGCAGCGGACAAACAGTCAACGCGATTTACGCCACTTCAACAGGAAATTACGTTGTAACAGTTACTGATATTGTTACCGGATGTTTGTCAATGGATTCTGCAGACGTTACTGTATTGCCTGGTCCGGTTGCAAGCGCTGGTGTTGATACTTCAGTAAGCGCCGGCGGTTCAATTGTATTACAGGGTAACGGCGGATCATTCTATTCCTGGTCGCCTTCTGTAGGATTGGATGATCCGAATTCTGCTAATCCTACAGCAACACCACCTTACACGGTTACTTATACATTAACAGTTACAGGATTTAACGGTTGTTCTGATACAGATGCTGTAATGGTAACATTCGTAAAAGATTTCAACGTTATCATTTCAAACATTATCACACTTAACGGTGATGGCTACAATGATGTTTGGAATATCCAGAACATTGAATATTATCCTGAAAACAAAGTTTCTGTTTACAACCGTAATGGTATGCTGGTGTTTGAGCAGGAAGGCTACAACAATAGCTGGAACGGAACATTCAACAATCTTCAATTACCTGACGGAACTTATTATTACGTTCTCCAGTTTACTGAAGGCGGCGAAAATGTAAAAGGTGCAGTAACTATCATCAGCGAAAAACAATAACCCCACATGAACAATCGTAAGCCAACATATATGAAAAAGCTGCTTCTCACAGGTCTTGTTATCGGAGCGATCGCAGGAACATTAAGCGCGCAACAATTGCCTTTATACAGCCAGTATTATTTTAATCCTTTCCTGTATAATGCTGCAACAACAGGCGTTACCAATGAAACAAACGCTTTCCTGGTGCATCGTTCACAGTTCTCCGGCATTTCCGGCGGACCAGTGACAAACGCATTTACTATCGACGGATTCATGGACGATAAAAATGTCGGTCTTGGATTTTCTGTTTTTAACGATGTGCAGGATATTACAGAGCGTCTTGGCATTTATACTTCGTATGCTTATCGTTTGAAAATTAACGAAGACCAGGCCATTCGTTTTGGATTGTCAGTTGGTTTTTTGGATAACCGTATTGACTTTTCAAAAGCAGTTGTAAAAGACGGCAATGATCCGATGTTAATGGGCCAGCTATCACGCAAAGCTTCACTTGATGCAAGTGTGGGTGTGAGCTATAACTGGAAAGAATTGCGAATCGGTTTTTCTGTTCCGCAATTGCTCGGTCAGCGTGTGAATTTTTCTAACTATGATGCGAACACCTATTACCAGCTGAATCGTCATTACATGGCAAGTGTGAATTACAAATGGGTATTCAACGAAGCAAATCAATTGGCACTTGAACCGATGGTGTTAGCTCGTTTTATGCCGCACACACCTTTCCAGGTAGATGTGAATGCGCTTGCTTCATGGAAAAACACCGTTTGGCTTGGTGTTTCTTACCGCAGCAATTACGCTGTTGGTGTAGCAGCACGTGTAAAGCTGTTCGGAAATCTTTCTGCCGGATACGCTTACGATATTATCACAACACCTTTGAAAACATCTGCAGGTGTAAGTCATGAATTTATGCTCGGTTATAAATTCGGACAATTATCAGGCGGAACAACCAGCACAGGTCACGAGCGCGGTAAATATGACTAGTAGAGACGCGATGCCTCGCGTCCATTTACAGTCTGTACATGCCTCGCGTCCATTTACAATCGTCTGTACATGCCTCGCGTCCATTTACAGTCGTCTGTATATGCCTTGTGTCCGATTGCTTTTAGTAGTCAGTGGTCAGTAGTCAGTAACCTCAAAAATGTTTTTGTGAAATTCAAGCAAATTGTCATCACGATCTTTACCGCGACGCTTTTAGTTGTCATGCTGCCGCTATCCGGTTTTGCGCAGGCTCCTAATGAAAAAGCAATGGTGTCGCATGCTGATCAGCTTTTTGCTAAACGTGAATACGAGCAAGCTTTTAGCTATTACAACAAGTTGAGAACGCTGCATCCCGAGAATAATGTTTTTACTTTCCGTGCTGGTGTTTGTGCGCTTTACATCAGTGATGCTGAAAATGCAATGTCACTCATCAAAGCCAGCTACGATAAAGATCCGACCATTCCGGATATTAATTTTTTCCTCGGAAGAGCGTATTTGCTTAACGGACTTTATGATGATGCATCCTTACAGTTCAATTTACAAATGGCAAAAGAGCCTGATGAATCGCAGAAGCCACGTTTGCAGCAATACATTGTAAATTGCCAGGCAGCAAAAGAGCTTGCAGGAAAACCAACCAACAATCGTGTTGTAAATGCGGGCCGCCCTTTGAATTCTCCGGGTGAAGAGTTTGCGCCGATCCTG
>JBKJMR010000585.1:0-3806 GCA_046596275.1 Bacteroidia bacterium
GCCTTTTCTTCCCGGTGATTCACTTCTATTTGCTGCCGGTGCAATTTGCGCACGCAGCGCAGGACAACCGGATGCACCAATGAATATTGTTGTGATGATCCTTCTTTTATCGCTCGCAGCAATTCTTGGTGATAATTCCAACTATGCGATTGGTCGTTTTTTCGGTGCGAAAGCGGTTGAATTAAAAATCGGCAAAAGAAGATTGGTGAAACAAGCGTATATCGACAAAACACATTTGTTCTTTGAGAAATACGGAACCAAAGCAATTATCATGGCGCGTTTTGTTCCGATTGTAAGAACATTCACACCATTCGTTGCAGGCGTTGGCAAGATGGAATACAGGAAAAAATTTCTTCCGTTTGATGTTATAGGCGGAATTTTGTGGATCAGCAGCATGTCGCTTGCAGGTTATTTTTTAGGAAGTAATCCATGGGTAAAAGCACATTTTGAAGCCGTTGTTGTAGGTATAATTGTGCTTTCAATTCTTCCGATGCTTTTTGCCTGGCTCAAGCATAAATTCGGCAAAAAAACAACCTGATCGTGCGCGGGTTCGGACTCATCGGCTTTCCTCTCACCCACTCTTTCTCTGAAAAGTATTTCGCTGAAAAATTTCTTCGTGAAAACATTTCAGATGCTTCGTACAAACTTTTCCCAATTGATTCCATTCACAAACTCGCGGAATTAATTTCATCTTACCCGGATCTTACCGGATTAAACGTTACCATTCCTTACAAGGAAAAAGTAATTCCTTTCTTAGACGAATTAGATGAAACCGCAAAAGCCGTCGGAGCAGTAAATACAATCTTAATTTTATCAGCCTTCGATACACCTCCTGCGTCGGCTACTCAGTCTGACAAAAAATTTATACTGAAAGGATTCAATACTGACATCCACGGTTTTCGTCAATCCATAAAGCCATTTCTCACTTCCGCACACGAACGCGCTTTGATTCTCGGAACCGGCGGCGCTTCAAAAGCTGTAGAATATGTGCTGAAACAAATTGGCGTGGATTGTATTTTTGTTTCGCGGGAGAAAAAAAACATCCGCGGAAAAACAATTCTCACCTATGATGAATTGAATTCCTACGTTATAGATTCCTGCAAGCTGATCGTAAATTGTTCACCCATCGGAACATTTCCTAATGTAAATGAGTATCCAAAACTTCCTTACGAATCAATTACAAGTGCACATTTGCTTTACGATCTTGTTTATAATCCAGCAGAAACAGAATTCCTGAAACGGGGAAAAGCAAATGGAGCAGAAACTATGAATGGATTGGATATGCTTAAGATGCAGGCAGAAAAAGCGTGGGAGATTTGGAATTCGAAGATTTGAGAATTACGGCTTCTGCAAAAAAAGATTGTTCTTAAAATGAACTATATTTATCAGGCAAACACAATTCCTGTATTCAGTTCACCTAATTAAATCTTAAGCCCCATGAAAAAAATCTTTACTCTTTCAATGATCCTTCTATTTAGTGCGCCGGCATTTATTTCCGCGCAATGCAACTCTCCGGCGACTTCGTACGATTTAATTGTCAATACAAACGTTGTCATTCCTCCGGGCGGACCATCGTTTATTTCTGCAATTGTTTGTAATGGAGGGAATTTGTACGACAGCGCGAACTGTTGCACAAGAATAATCCATGTGAACCCGGGTGGGATTTATCAAACCGGTCCGCAAGCGTATGGAATGGTTTATTTGAAAACAGGCAGCACATTTGACGCGCACGGAAACACCAACTTTTTTAATATTTATCACGAAGCCGGCGCTATTATCCTGAATTACGCAGGGCCTCAAACGCTTTGCACGGCTGTTGTTTTTGATTCAACTGCTTGTCTTACTACGGGCATTCCGCAGGAACAAGTTGCAACGACTGTAGTTTATACTGACCCGTCAAACGAAATGTTAACGATTGAATCAACAACGGTTTTGCCGGGAGCGGTGTTAGCTATCTATGATATGACAGGAAAAAAAGTGTTGGAATATTCGCTTACACCATCGGCCAAAAACCAGGTAGCTATTAGCGCGCTTGCATCCGGACTTTACACGTATTCTATCACAGGATCGTTGAATATTGCCGGGAAATTTGCGGTAGCGAGATAGAATTTAAAATTCGAAGATTTGAACGTTGGTGATTCGGTACTTAATTCCGAATCGTTGAATTTCAAATCTTCGAATTATTTCAACATCAAAAGATCATCCACCCCAATTGTCCGTTCCACTGTATATCCTTCTGCAAATTCCGCATTGATATCTCTTCCGTAAATCCGCATTTTTGCTTTCACCGTCTCCATAAATTCAGGTGATGAAATCGGTGTAGAGGGTTCTTTCGATTTCGGATCAAAAAATTGTGAACTGAAAGCCATTATCGCTTCAATCTTTTTATCAATGAAAGGCGTAATATCAACAACCAAATCAGGTTTCAGATTACGGTCTTGTATATAATGATAAACCGCAACCGGGCGATAAGGCTCCTGGAACTCCTTATTAAAAGCAGTTTCAATCTTTGCAAGTCCCGAATAAAAACAAGCTTCCGAAACCATTTGTGATGCGCGACCATGATCAGGATGACGATCGGCAATCGCATTACAAAGCACAATTTTCGGACGGTACTCCCGGATCTTTTCTACCAATAAATACAAATTGACTTTATCATTTCTGAAAAAACCATCTTCCATTCCTAAATTTTCCCGAAACTGAACACCAAGAATTTTCGCAGCTGCTTTCGCTTCTTTCAATCGTAATTCAGCACTGCCGCGCGTTCCCAATTCACCTTTCGTCAAATCAAGAATTCCCGCAGAATAACCCGCAGCAATATGTTTAAGCAAAGTGCCCGCACAGCTTAATTCAACATCATCAGGATGAATTCCTATTGCAAGGATGTCAATATTCATGGAGTATATTTTATCGCGTAAAAGTACTGTAAGTAATTACGCGATCAAGAAAAAGGATTTCTCTTATCATTTTTTCTTTTTAGCCAACACGATTTTAGTCATTTCAGCCTTAGTATAATAGATGGCCTTTCCTGAATCATGCAGCTCAATTCTTTTATCCAACTCCTTCAATTGTTCAGAAGAATGCGAATAATAATCGGAAATTTTACTCTTATTAAAATCGTACATCGTAATTCGGAATTCGTACATTTTTTTTACTTCGCTTCAATCCATTTTACAATCCGCTCACTGTTCGGAAGCTCTTTGGAAGTTGCATGACTAACGTAATGACCATTTTCATCAATCATAAATTTGTAAAAGTTCCAACGCACGTCAGCATCTTCAACACCATTTTCCGATTTTGTTGTCAGCCATTTGTAAATCGGATCCTGCTTGTCACCTTTTACATCCACCTTTTCCATCATCTGGAATGTTACACCATAATTTTTTGTGCAGAATGTTTTGATCTCTGTAGCATCACCCGGCTCTTGTCCGCCGAATTGATTACATGGAAAACCAAGAATAGCCAGCTTCGCACCATATTTATCATGCAATTCCTGCAGCTCTTTGTACTGTGGCGTATAACCGCATTCAGAAGCTGTATTCACAATAAGCACTTTTTTGCCTTTCAGCGTTGAGAAATCAAAGTTCTCGCCGTCAAGCGTTTTTGCTTTGAAGTCGTAAAGAGTTTTAGATGGCGTAGCAGTTTGGAATGACATGGCTATAACGGTTACAAAAATAATTGCTGGAAGTAAAATCTTTTTCATGGTTCTGGTTGTTGATTATCAAAGTTACGATAATTACGAATTAGCAGGGAGAATGGATTTTAATCAAATCTATTCAGTCATAAGAGTATTTATGGAATAAAAC
>JBKJMR010000349.1:0-3456 GCA_046596275.1 Bacteroidia bacterium
CGTTTCTTAAACGCGCCTGATGATAAACAAAAAAAACGCTCTGATGAAAAAAAGACGCGCCTGAGGATAAACAAAAAAAGCGCGCCTGAGAAAAAAACGTCTGATGTTAAAGATTTCATTTCTTCAAATCAGCAGCCAATATTCCTGCTAACTTTTCATCTAAAACAATATTCTCTGACAGAAATGCGAGCTTAAAACCATCGAGCGCTTTTCTTGCTGCTTCCGTTGTTGGTTTTTTTTTCGGATCGGGTTTGCAGCACCAGGTGATGTAGGATTTCCATTCTTCGCTTGCTTTTATGGATTGCAGCGATGTAAAACCATTCGGAACTTTTTTCCATGTCCAGAAACACCAGCCTGCTACATTGCTGTTGGGTTGCGAAAAAGTGGTGAGCGTTTGTGAAATTACTTCGTACGTATTTTCTCCCCATTCGCCGCACCACATCGGGACATTCAACTGATTTGCGATAAGTGTGTAAGGTTCAATTTTCGTGGATGGTTTTCCGCCGAGCCAGGTGTAAAGATGAAAGCTGAAGCACATATTTTCATCCGGCAGCTTTTTGAAAAAATCAAATCGCTTTGCAAAATTACTTCCTTCGATTACAAGCAAATGCTCCTTATCCACTTCACGAATGGCAGCAATAATTCTCGTGTATAACGCGAGCAGCTCTGCGGGCTTTGCGACAGGTTCATTCAACAAATCATAACCTGCGACGATTGGATTATTTTTATAACGCGCTGCAATTTTTCTCCAGAGTAAAACAGTTTTCCTTTTCGCTTCTTCTGATTTCCATAAAATTGTTTTATCCGGATCAGAAATGAAATACGGATTTTGTCCACCGTACGCTCCGTGCATATCCAACACAGCATACACTTTATATTTTGCGCACCATTTCAAAAGCGAATCCATCACCTCCCACCCGATCGCGCCACATACTGCTGTGTCAAAAATGCGGTGATTGAATGGAACACGCACAACATTAAATCCAAGCTGCGAAATTTTCTGAATATCACCTTCATTGATAAAATTGCGGTATACATAATTCCGGAATTCGTCCGCTTCTTTTTTTCCGACCGTGCTTTCAATTCCTGAATGCATTACGGATTGTGATTTTAATTTTCCGCCCCATATCCAGCCTTCCCACAATAACCAGCCGCCAAGATTTACTCCTTTTAATTTTATCGATGCGTTATTTGCATCGCGCAACAATTTTCCGTCGCGATGGATAAATGGATTTGCGGTTAGGAAATTTGAAAATAGAAATGAAGAAAATAGTAAACAGAGGAGGGAGATTTTTTTCATAGCAAAAGGTTTAACCATTTTTTTCCAAAACAGGAAAATCAAAATCATAACTCTTTCCATCCATGCACCTTACTTTAATCGAAGTGCCATTTAACTCCGTTTCTTCAACAATATCGGGCAAATTAAAAACGGAGAGAATTGTTGACATTCCGACTTTATAGATGTGCACTTCCATTTCAAAAATGAGCGCAACTATACTATCCACTACTTTAATCGTTAATAAAGGAGTAGCTGATAAACCGGAAATAGTTGTCAGGTTTGACTTTGAAAATATGGCATAATTTTCATCGACACCAATTACGGTAGTGCTTGATCCTACTTGTTTTATTTCAGGCATAACATTGTTACTTCTCCAGCCTATAAAAAAATAATCCCAGCTGAAGCTTAATTTTCCCCACATACGGTTTGCGCGCCTGTCATTATCACAGAATAATATATTCTGATCATCGACTTCTTCTTCTCTTACAATCTCAAAATTTACCATAGGATTTTTATGCCGAAAAATTATTTATTTATTTATTCTCAACTGTATGCTTCGCATCAGGCAACATATTTTCTTTTGTCCACGCCAGCTTTTTTACTTGCTCTGCTCTTCTGACTTTACAATTTTGCACTGAACAAATCGGGCAACATTTCGGCAGGCATGGATCGGCGTGAATAAAAAATTCCATTTCAGCACCAAAATCTTCTATCACTAATTTTTCTACCGCCTCCACTTCATCATGCGCTTGCTCTAAGGAAAGGTACCACGGCAATGTAATATGTGCATCCACATGTAAACCGGAACCATATTTCAAAATGCGCAAGTTGTGCATGTCGATCCAGTTTTCACGGCGACTTTTATTCAGCACCTTTATCAGCTCTGCAATTTTTTCCTGGTCCTGCTCATCGAGAAGATTTCCAAATGATTCGCGGACCAATTCAAAACCGGTGTAGATAATATACAAGCCTAAAATAATGGCAAGCATATTATCGATCCAGCTCAGACCGGTAAAATAAATGATGATCAATCCAACAACAATTCCGCTGCTCGTCACCATATCGGCTAACAGGTGCCGTCCATTCGCAACCATCAATGCAGAATTTTCTTTCTTTCCTCTTGTGACAAGAAAATAGCCCATGATAAAATTACAAAGGCCGGAAAATGCAATTAGATATGCACCCAGATCTACTTTGGTAATTTCATGCGGAGTTAATAAGTTGATAATTGCTTTGTAAATAATAAATCCGCCGGCAAGAAAAATCAAAGCGCCTTCAAATCCGGCTGAGATAAATTCAATTTTGCCATGACCATACGGATGATCTTCATCGCGCGGACGTGAAGCATAAACCATGCTGAAAAGTGCAAAAGCTCCTGCAACAACATTTACAATGCTTTCAAGCGCATCAGTAAGAATTGCATTGGAGCGCGTGAGGTA
The DNA here is from genome assembly GCA_046596275.1 of Bacteroidia bacterium. Classification (GTDB taxonomy): domain Bacteria; phylum Bacteroidota; class Bacteroidia; order Palsa-965; family Palsa-965. Next base: position 2,719 of record JBKJMR010000349.1, read on the forward strand.
CCACGCAACAAATTTCAGGATAAGAAGCAGCGTGCTGAAAATCAGCATAAGCCTCATGATCCTGATTTTACTTTTCATTTTTGGGAGTATTGGGTATTTAGTATTGGGTATTGGGACTACGGGTAAATAATATTCGAAACAAATTACGCAATACCAAATACTCAATACTATTTTATACTGACAAGCTCAACGTCGAAGATCAAAGTTGCTTTACCAGGAATTTGTGGTGGACGACCGGATTCACCGTAAGCAAGCTGGTAAGGAATGATCAGCTTTGCTTTTTCACCTTCGTGCAATAGTGCAATTCCTTCATCCCATCCTTTGATCACCTGTCCTTTGCCGAGCGGAAAACTGTATGGCTGACCGCGCTCTACGGAAGAGTCAAACATGGAACCATCCAGGTTGTATCCGCTGTAATGTACGGCAACTGTTTTTCCTGTTGTTGGTTTTGGCTTGTCGGGATAAGATGAAAACATGATGACTTTCAAACCGCTTGGCGTTGTGATTGTATCTTTTCCTTTTGCATCCCATGGAGTTGGCGGAGGAGTAATATCAAGCACTTCTACTTCGAAAACCAATGTGCTGTTCGCCGGAATTTTTCCATTTGCACGTGAGCCATAACCATACTCGGGCGAAAGACGCATGATCGCTTTATCGCCACCGTGTAATTTGGAAACGACAGAATCCCAACCTGCAATTACCTGGCGGCTGCCAACTTTAAATGCAAAAGGTGTGTTG
>JBKJMR010000457.1:0-5838 GCA_046596275.1 Bacteroidia bacterium
GCGAGATAATTACAGATTACGGGATTACCGATTACGGAATTACCAATTACGGGATTACCAATTTTCACATTCCGTCAATTTAATTGCTGAATAAGCAGACGAATTCCAAAACACAAACCAATGTCACGTTGTATCGCATTTCTATTTGCTTTTGCATGTATTAGTTGTGCTGATAGAGCTTTAACAACAGCAGAATCATCAGCTGCGGCCGCGTCAAATTATTCAAAGCTTGATACTTTATTTGAAGAGATCACTTCAGATACTTTATTTGTTTTCAGCAATGAAACAGCTGATGATTCACGCTATAAGTTCGTAGGAACACGAATAGATAGTGCAGAGATCACTGCTCTTGGGCTTGATTTTACCGAAGGATGGAACCGTGAATTGTATGCGTGCTGCAAACTTCCTCTTTCTAAATCCTTGATTGGTTTAATCGTGAGAGGATTAGGAGAATATGATGTATCTAAATTAAAGCTATTCGTGTTTGACACAGAAAAGGATTCTGTTATTTCTATACTTGACCTTGCAGATACATTCGGTGACGCCGGAGAAAGTTTTTTCAGCTGCTCGTATATTTTTGAAGAGAAGAATAAAAAGCTGATGCTGAATTATTATGGAGGAAGCTACGACCACAGCGTAGAAAATCTATCAGATACCATTGTTGATTATTGGTATCGTTATTACCTGTATGATCTTTCAAAAGCTCCTGTTGACACACTATCAAAAGATTCTGCAACAATTATCTCAAAGTATCCGGGAATTATAAAAAGAATGGCGGGGGAATAATTTTACTGAATCGCTATCGATATAAACTATCCGCGAAATGAAAGTGCTTTCAAGAAAAAGATTAATCTCATCAACGATCCCCCTGACTATTGACTACTGACTACAGAGACTGACAACTGCATATGAAAACTGAATTGTCAGACCGAGTGTTTCGTCAGAAAATATGTTCATCTGAAAAGACATTTACCTCTGACGAAATGTATCGAGGGCGACTACTGACTACTGAATCGCTTTCCCATAAAAATTATTCTCGATCAATTCTTCCAGCGTCTTTCTTTCTCCTTTATAAACTGCAGTGATCCACGCATCCTTAATTCCTTTTTTAATGCACTGCTGGCGGAATATTTCTGCTTCACGGATCGTTTTGAATTCTTTCAAAGTGAAACGTGTAATTCCATCCGGGTAAGGAATAATTTCAGCTGCACCATATTCACTCAGCTGCGGATATTTAAAGTTCTTCGGGAAACGATAAGCTCCAATCTGCACTTTGTAAATGATACCGTCCGCGCAGTGGTTTCCGGTCACTGCGAGGAATTTTCGATAAACGGCGGTATCATTAAGTGATCTTGTTTTAAAATAAGCAAGATCAACAGGATCGCTGCTGCAAGGAAGATTTTCAAAAAATTCAGGCACCGTCTTTTTCACGCCGAAATAAAATACTGTAACCAATGATTGAACCGCGGCAGAATCTTTTTTAATAAGATCAGCTTTAAATTGTTCTGCTTCACTTAATGTATTCCATGGACCGAGGTAATAACGAATCGTTCCATCCGGATACATTTTCTTTTCAATGGTTCCGTACTTTGAAAAATAAGCAAGCCTGAAATCATTTGAATCTGTTACTGAAGCAATTTCAAGCTTGTAAGTAAGACCGTCAGCCTGAAAGGTTCGGTAATCATTTACAATTTTGTCATACCCATAATCTGTTCCGATCGTTGTGATGAGCGTTCCTTTTTTGCTTCGTACAACACGCGTATCCAGCCGGGGAACATAATCTTTGCGTTTGTATTCACTCCTGTATAAGGAAGGAATTGTTTCACGTTTTCCATTCTTATAAGCAATTACTTCTGAATTAGAAGCAATGGTTGAATCGCGTCGTGCAACCTGTGAACGGAATAATTCTGCATCCAGCAATGTTTTGAATGGCCCGATAGAATACCGGACATATCCTTCAGGTGTTACTATTCTTGTTAATGCACCCATATCTTCAACCAGTGAAGAATCAAAATCTTTCGGATCCTCATAAGTACCCAGCTCAACAACATATTTCAACGATGAATCATTTTCACTACCGTATTTTTTCAATATCTGCCTGTACATGCGTTGCTCATATACAACATCATTCTGCTCTTCCTTAATTTGCCTCAGCTGCGTATCGATTTTCTTCTGCAACACGTCATTCGAATCGGCAACCTGCGGCTGAACACGACGCGTTGTATCTCCACCGGATGTGACTACTTCTGAGGAAACAAAATTGTAATCTTTATTTACCTGCACATACGTATCAATACCTTTTACATTCACATATTCATAATACGAATCGGCACCTTCTACTTCGATCGCAACCTTATACGTATTACCGGGACGTAACGCGATAAGATATTTTCCGGATGAACCATTGGAGTGATAATTTCCATAACTCTTACCATTAGCGGAATCTGTAACATTGAACTTTGCATCAATCGGGTTTCCGTCCAATGTTACAAATCCAACAACAAGCGCAAGGATCGGTGGCTCACCCTGGAATCCGGGTGATACGGTGTAAATATCCTGCTGACCGAATCCGCCTTTTTGATCGGAAGAATAATATCCTGTTCCTCCGTCAGCAGTGAGCGTGTAAAAACGTTCGCTTGATGGTGTGTTAATGGGGTAACCTAAATTTACCGGAACTTTCCATTTCCCGTTTTTGAAAGTGGTATAAAATAAATCATAACTCCCCATGCTGGTATGACCTTCGGAGCTGAAAAATAAATTTATTCCGTCAGGATGAATAAATGGGGAATCATCATTGTAAATGGTATTAATTCCCGGTCCCATATTTTCCGCAACACCCCACGTTCCATCCGATTGTTTACGTGAAAAATAAATATCTCTTCCACCTAATCCGCCGGGGCGATCACTTGCGAAATATAAAATTTGTCCATCGCTTGAGAGTGAACAAGAACCTTCCCAGTATTTTGGTGTGTTGATGGTTGCCTCCAATCGCATCGGCGCCGACCAGGAATTTCCATTTAGCGTGCTGTAAAAAATATCACCACCATCCTGGGCCGTACTTTTGAAAATGAACAAGATCTGCCCATCATTTGAAAGGGCGACTGTTGCATCGTGACCTTTCGTGTTAATAGTATTGCTGATCGGTTCCGGGCTCTGCCAGTGGTCACCCACACGTTCAGACACCATAATGTCTTCATAATAATCCCCGCTGCTGTCGGGTTGAAATTTCAAATCCAAAAGTCCGCCTGTGCTTCTTTCACCACGATAAGTAAACATCAGCGTGCTTTCATCAATGGTAATTACAGGAACGTATTCCGCATTTTGTGTATTTATCGGATCGCCGGCATTTTTGATTTCTACTGCTGCGGTGTCTTTGATAAGGGCTTTTCCATTCACGCAATATTCAATATAGTGCGTTACTTCCTGCTGCTCTTTTTCATTCAGCTTATCATTTGCAAGGGATTGATTGAACAGCTCAATCGCTTTGTCAAACATGTAATTAAGATGATAAGCTTGTCCCAGATAAAAATCAATCCGCTCAATTTCCGGCTCTTGAGATTTTGCCTTTTCAAGGTGGACAATAGCTAATTCTTTCTCGTCTTTTTTATGGAGATAACAAATCCCGAGCTGAAGATGGAAATAGGGATTGTCATCGTGTGCTTCGCTGAGCAGTTTGTAATACGGAAGGGCGCGCAGGTAATTTTTCTCAGAGAAAAAATACTCAGCATTCTCCAACAGTTTCTCTTCCTGTTTATTCTTTTTCCTGTCCTTATCCTGGGCAATTAATCCCGGCGAAAAACACAAAAAAGCAACAAGCAGAATAAGTGCGCGTCGCATCATACTGCTAAAGTGGAGAAAACTTATCCTGCGTAAGAGCGTGTAAGAATGGACTTTTAAACATCAAAAAGTTAACAAGCACGGCCTTAGCAGCTTCAAATTCTTTTAAAGCCTTTGTCTGCTTACCTTTGTGAAATCGACAGGGAGGATAATCTATTACATTATATCTAAGATAAAAAGAGCAGCTATGAATTTTATTGATCCGAAAATTGAAGAATATGCAATTTCAGCAAGCACTCCCGAGCCTCCCGCACTGCAGCAACTTACCCGCGAAACAAATTTGAAAACCTACATGCCAAGAATGCTTTCGGGCCATTTGCAGGGAAGGATTCTTAGCATGCTGAGCAAAATTATACAGCCGAAACTTATTGTGGAAGTTGGAACATTCACAGGATATTCCGCGACTTGCCTGGCAGAAGGATTAGCTGCTGACGGAAAATTGATCACGTTTGAAATTTCTGATGAAGTGGTTGTGCTTGCTCAACGACATTTTGAAGCTGCCGGAATAACGGATAAAATAGAAACACGTGTTGGGAATGCTGCTGAATTATTGCAAGAGATCGGAGATGAAATTGATCTTGTTTTTATTGACGCGGATAAAGAAAACTATTCCGTTTATTGGGACATTCTGTTTCCGAAATTACGTTCAGGCGGAATTATCATTGCTGATAATGTTTTGTGGAGTGGAAAAGTGCTGGAGCCCGCAAACCAGCAGGATGAAGAAACGCTTGGATTAATTTCATTCACAAAAAAAGCGCTTGCAGAAAGGAATGCTGAACAAGTATTGCTGCCGGTAAGAGATGGTTTATTGGTGATCAGAAAAAAATAAGCTATTCCTTATAAGGATTATGCTTCTTTCCGACAACATAAGTCAGCAGCACAAAAAACGGGAACATTCCTAACAATAGTATCGCGATTCCTAGGAGTAGCATGAGCCATGCGGATGTAAATGCTGCCAGGGCAATTATTGATCCGCCGAAAATAATCAAACCAAACCCGATAAAAAGCAGGCCGATAATTAACAGGGTGGATTTAGGTTTGTTTCTTTGGAATGCCGGTTTTTCCACTTCTGTTTTCGCTTTCCATTTTTTAACCTGCGAATATGAAACAACCTCATTTTTTATCGCAGGCAAAAGATCATAACCGTGCTTATGAGTTTGTAAAACAAGAGCGGAATCCTGCTGTTCTTCGGGAATTTTAATCGCTGGGACAAAGGATGAATCAGGCTGTACTTTTATTGGTGAAGTTGATTCTTTTACCTCGCGTACATCAACAAACCCGGTAGCAGGAACTTTTTTTACTTTTTTATATTGCTGATGATAAAAATCAGAACAGGCGGAAAATGAAAATATTAATCCAGGCAGAATAACTGAAAACGTAATTCGCCGGATTGTTTTTTTCGTTTTCATTTTTTCTTTTTTGACCTTGACTTTGCTTTTTCAGGAATTTCCTCTTCACCCGGAAACTTCAGCACGCCACCATAATTCCTCATTTGTGTCAATGCCCAATTCTGTCTTTTTATCAGATAGCCGGATGGTTTCCCCGCATTAAATCGTAATGGATTCGGAAGCACAACAGCAAGACGCGCCGATTCGGAAAAGGTAAGCTTGCTTGCTGATTTATGAAAGAATTGCTGCGCTGCTGCTTCACATCCATAAATGCCATCGCCGAATTCAATACTGTTGAGGTAAACTTCCAGTATGCGCGATTTGCTCCAGAAAAGTTCGATGAGCACGGTGAACCAGGCTTCAAATCCTTTTCTTATTAATGTGCTGCTCGGCCAGAGAAAAACATTTTTTGCAGTTTGCTGAGAGATCGAGCTTGCTCCACGATGACGTTGGCTTTCCTCCGCCTCTTCCATCGCTTTCTGGATCTCCTTCAAATCAAATCCATGATGCGTCAGGAACCGCTGATCTTCGGTGCAAACCACGGCAAGCTGCAAATGATTCGGAATTTTATTTCCATGTATCCACTCATGTTCCACCTTGCCTTTTTCACCGG
>JBKJMR010000532.1:0-3178 GCA_046596275.1 Bacteroidia bacterium
ATGTTACGCAATTTTTTCCGGTGACGGTGCAGTATCAAATGCAGGAGTTACGTATCTCACAGGTGATGTAGGAAGCAATAATGGTTCGGCTACAGGTTACAACCCATTAAATGTTACCGGTGCAATACATCCGATTCCTGATGGTTCCACTGCACAATGCAACGCAGATTTATTGGTTGCATACAATTATTTAAATGTACTGCCATATGATATTGAATTATTGTATCCTGCGCAATTCGGAAATAATCTTGTGCTTACTCCGCATACCTATCTGATGAATGCCGCAGTAACATTTACTGATACACTTTATCTCAATGCGATGAATAATGCAAATGCAGTTTTTGTTATCCAGGTGAACGGCGCATTTTCAACGAGTGTGTATTCGAAAGTTATTTTGATTAATGGCGCACAGGCGAAAAACGTCTACTGGAAAATCGAAGGCGCAGTTACACTGAATGATTATTCTGTTTTCTGTGGAACGATCGTTTGTAATAACGGTGCATTAGGTTCGATCAATACAGGTGTAACACTTAATGGCCGTGCGCTTACAACAGTCGGCGCTGTATCTACAACAGCAATTACAGCAGTTGCGCAAGCAATTCCGACTAATTGCGGAACGATGAGCATTTCATCACCGGAAGAAGCGCAGGGAACGATTTCAATTTATCCGAATCCATTCAGCGCATCAACTACTATTCAGCTTAATGCGGTATCAATGAACAATACCTATGAGATAAGAATTTTCAACGTATTAGGTGCTGAAGTAATGAATGCAACATTGAACAAACAAGTAACCACAATTGAAACAGGCCACCTGCCTTCCGGGATGTATTTCTACCAGGTGATTGATAAGAACAATAAAACCATCCAGTCGGGCAGGATGATTTCACAGCAATAAAATTTATTATTTATCTATAAACAAAACAAGCAATGACAGACGCAAAGTATTTAGGCATTTGGATGGACCATTCAAGCGCACACATGATGGAATTTTCGAATGATACCATGGAAACGAAGATCATCGAATCGGGTTTTACTCATGAAGATAAAACAAGCACGCTTGACAGAAGTGAACATGTGATGCATAATAAAGAGCAGCACCAGCAAAAAGATTTTTACAAACAGCTGGCAGAGGTGATCAGGAACTACAAAGAAGTAATTCTGTTCGGACCAACAGATGCAAAGCTGGAGCTCGCTAATTTTCTAAAAGCAGATCATCGTTTCGAAGGTGTAAAAATTGAAACGAAGTCAGCAGATAAAATGAATGAGCACGAGCAGCATAAATTGGTAAAAGAGTATTTTACCAAGCGCATTTCAAATCAATAGTAAATTATTTTTTCTGTGGGCGAAGTTTGGCACGTGTAGGGAAGTGTGAATGTGTAAGTTGTGATGAAAGTGCTGTAAGAAGAAGGGGCAGGAAGAACAGAGTTTATCAGCAGAAAAAAATAATAGCTGAATCAATGAATAAAGCGTCATCCTCTTCCGGATGGCGCTTTTTCATTTTCACCAGGCCGTAAATGTGTGAATAATGTAAGTTATTGCCATAGTTCTGTAACAGATAATGCTATTTAAAGGTCAACCTTTGACCTGAATAAAACTATTCACCAGAACTAACTCAACAAACATGAAACTTAAATCACTACTCAGCATAACAGCGCTTTCCTTATTATCATTCCCGGCAATAAATTTTGCACAGGCCCCAACACTTGGAGTAGCCGGAAGTTTCGTTCTTTTTACTTCTGTAGGTGCTGTTACTAATACAGGACCATCGAGCATTACAGGAAACGTAGGAACCAACAGCGGATCAAGCACAGGTTTTGGTAATGTGGATGGCCAGATGCACGATAACGACGGCGTAAGCGCACAAGCTTCTGCTGATTTGCTTCTTGCATACAACCAGCTTAACGCATTAATTCCTACACAAGCGCATGCTCCTGCACTTGGAAACGGCGAAACACTTGTTGCAGGCGTTTATAATATTACAGCTGCAGCATCACTTAACCTTGAGCTTTATTTAGATGCACAAAATGATCCTAATGCGGAATTTATTTTTAAAATCCAGGGACCATTATCAACAGGGTCGAATGCAAAAGTCAGAACAATTAATGGTGCATTGACTTGTAAGATCTTCTGGAAAGTAGAAGGACTTGTAAGTATTGCTCCCGGAACAACAATGCGCGGAAACGTCATTGCAAATAACGCAGCGATTTCATTAAGTGCAGGCGATACTTTAATCGGCCGCGCGCTTTCAACAAATGGTGCTGTAACGCTTACAACAATGCGTGCAACTATACCATCTACAGGTTGTGGCGAACCGGTTCTTACAGGACCAACACCACCTCCACTCGGAACAGCAGCTTGTTTTGCAATATTTTCTTCTAACGGAACAGTTTCCAATTCAGGCACCACATATGTAACCGGCGATATCGGAACAAACAGCGGTGCAGTTACCGGCTTTAATTCTGCTAATGTGAATGGTACAATTCACCCTGGTCCTGATGCAGCAACTGCGCAATGTGCTACAGATGTTTCAGTAGCTTATTCTTATTTGAATGTGCTTCCACATGACATTGAATTATTATATCCTGCGCAGTTCGGAAATAAGCTTGTGCTTACACCACATACTTATCTTCTTGATGCAGCAACCGTATTTACTGATACGCTTTATTTAAATGCACAGGGAAATGTAAACGCAGTGTTCGTTATCAAAGTTAACGGCGCATTTTCTTCTGCGGTAAATGCAAAAGTTATCATGATGAATGGCACACAAGCCGAAAACGTTTATTGGAAGGTTGAAGGAGCTGTTTTGCTTGATGATTCTACTACATTCCGTGGTACACTTATCTGTAACAATGGCGCATTAGGAGCAATCAACACAGGCGTTTATTTTGACGGAAGAGCGCTTACAACTACAGGCGCACTAACAACTACTGAAGTAACTGTTGTTGCTACTGCAATTCCTGCAAACTGTTCTGTTTCAATTGCTGTTTCGGAAATAAACGGAACGAACGCTGCTGTATCAATCTATCCGAATCCATTCAGCACTTCAATGAACATCGCACTGAATGATGCTTCACAGATCAACATGTACCAAATGACAATCTATAATGTTCTTGGTGCAGAAGTAATGAGCACAACACTTACTTCAAACCTTAGAACGATTGAAGCAAGCATGCTA
>JBKJMR010000565.1:0-4703 GCA_046596275.1 Bacteroidia bacterium
CTTCGCACATCTGCCGCAATTTGCAGAATGCGGGTTTGGGTTTGTGGAATGAAGCTTTGGACTTGCAGGATAATGTAGTGAATGCACATAATCGTGCGCTTTAAGGAATTGCTCCACAAATTATCCGTGCAAGGCTGAGAAAAAATCGAGGATATTTAATTTACACGCTGATATTTTTCAGCAGCTCTAAAAAATGGTCTTTATTTTTTCGTGCAATCTCCGCTGTTGATCCATCCGTCATCTGTGCAAGAAAACCATTGTTACTTATAAACTTTACGACTTTATCAAGGTTTATCAAATGGGAATTATGGCAGCGGTAGAATAAAGCAGGGTTAAGTTGCGCTTCATATTCTTTTAAACTTTTGGAAGCAACTTGTTTTATTTTATTATCGAGATAAAAAGTAGTGTAGCTTCCTGATGCTTCCAACCGGATGATATCGGATGCTTTAATAAAAATAATCCCATCCTTTACGGCCAGGGGAATGGTGGCAGAATAGGAAATTTTCTCCTGTGAATTTGGCTTTTTCTCTTTTAAGATTTTGGCAATGCATTCTTTCAGCTCATCTACATCAATGGGTTTCAATAAATAATCACACGCATCATGTTTGATCGCCTGTATCGCATATTCAGCATGTGCAGTTGTGAATATGAGATTGAAATCAGAATATTGTAATTGTTTCAGTAAAGTAAAACCGTTTATCTCCGGCATGCTGATATCGAGGAATACGATTTCAGGCTTGTAATTTTCAATAAGCGAAATGCCTTCCATTGCATTTGTAGTTGTTGCAACGATTTTTACTTCTTCAACATGTTTACTGATTAATAATTCAAGCGCACTGATTCCGGAAGATTCGTCGTCGATGATAACCGCTCTGAGCATAGGTATTGTTAATTATAAATTGGCATTCGAACTGAAACAAGTGTGCCTGAAGGATTACCGGTTGAATCTGTCTTGTAGGTAATGGTTAAGCTGTAATCGCCATCACACATTCGTTTCATAAGTTCAAGACGTTGTTTAATAAAAAGGATGCCCAATGATTTGCTTTTGGTAAGCGGATCAGGCGTTTTTTCAGGATTATATCCAATTCCATTATCCTCAATTAAACAAGATAATAATTTATCATTTATATATTCAAATTTCACTGCCAGGGATTTGTCGCCTTTTTTTGGTAATAATCCATGCCAAATCGCATTTTCTACAAAGGGCTGAATAAGCATTTGAGGGATGCGTGCGTTGGAAATGATTAATCGTTCATCACAAACTATTTCATAGCTAAACGACTGGCTAAAACGCAAGGCTTCCATTTCAATATATTTATTCAGAATATCAATTTCATTTTCAACTGTGATAAATTCTTCTGTATTGCTCTCTAATATCTTTCTTAGCAGCCGTGAAAATTTGACCAGGTATGTGTTTGCGCTTACTGTGTTTTCTGCAAGAATAAATTGTTGAATGGAATTCATGGAATTAAAAATGAAATGCGGGTTCATCTGCGCTTTAATCACACGCATTTCCATTTCATACATTTGACTTTGCACCTTGCTCTTTTCTTTCTCTCTTGCCAATGCAAGCTTAAACCTTTTAGTCAGAATTATAACAGTAAGCAGGATAATTGTCAGCGTAATTAATACAGCACCAATCAACGGGTAAAATCGCCGCGGATCGCCTTTCTCATAAATATCTACTATATCTTCATGGGAAAGCACCCGGTTATAAATACGGAGGTCGTCAATCGCGCCTGAAAAAAACCGGTTATTCTTTTTGTTGGCCGAATTACCGATCATCACGGAATCTGTTGTGAGAAATTCGGTGTGAAATGGTTTCGCCAGGCAATCCTGCTGCTCTCCATCCAAATAGAAACACATTGATTTATCATCAAATGTGAACACTACATGATACCATCGCCCCTTGGTTATAGGTTCTGAAGCATGTGCGGCAAGCTGCTCCATCTCCGATTGCGAGTTTGTAACCGCAAGTTTCCTTGTTTGAATATCCAGCACTATGGCATACGATTCAAAAAAGTCATCACCCGGACCGTTTTTCGTCATGATAATCGGGTTCCATTGAGCGCCAGAGCCTGCCTGGATTACCGCAGTGACTTTCACCCAAAGTGATATACTACCTGAAGATGGTTTTAAAGCTTTGTCGGTACCCAGGTTCAGATAGCTGTGACTATTGCCATGTAAAGTACATGCTGACCGGGAATGACCAAAACGATCTTCACAGTAAGAAACTCCGATTGCTTTTGCAGGTTCCCCAATTTCATTTCTTGTGTCGGCGTTATCGAATGTATAGCGTGCAACTAATCCATCTGCATTTTGTGCTGGCAATAAGATGGAAAAGAAAAGACTAAATACGATTAAAAACGAATTTAAAAGACGCATTTTCATTAAGGAGCCCGGTTGCATAAGTAGCAAATCTACTACAACCAATTTGTTGTAATGCATCATATGCCGTTTTTTTAATGCCGGGAATAAAAAAACCGGGATACGCCATTTGCATATCCCGGCTAAATCAAAAGAGGGGAGTTTGATTTATTCTATAATTACCTGCTTATTCAATTGTTCGCCATCCGCTGTGATACGAAGCATATACACACCTTTTGAAAGTGAAGTTTGTGGTGTGAATTTGTATGTATTTCCGCTGAAGGTAAATGTTGCAACACGCTCACCCAGCACATTGATCAGCTCTGCATTTGCATTTACAACTGCATGATCAAGATTGATTTCAAAAGTTCCATTGCCAGGGTTAGAGAATACTGTGAATGCATTCTCTGTTATAGTATTTTCAAACTGTCCCTGGCGATCTGTTGGTGGAATGTAACGGCAACATGCATCCGGATTGCAGCACTGGCGGAAAGAAAAATCATCGAGACCAAAATCAACACCACCAGGATCTGTTTCGAGGTTAACGATACGTACTGTAACTTTTGTATTGTTTCTCGAATTCCAGCATGGAACATCATACTGGTCCCATGCCCAGTTTCCAGTGTATGGAATTCCTGCCTGGGTATTTACAATTACATCACCGGTTACATCCCCGATAAAATGCATTTCATAGATCGGCTGTTTGTAATCTGCACGTGAGCCGAAGAATGCGGCTGGTATAAATTTGTAATTTAATGCGGAAATCAGGTAATTAAATCAGTGCTCCGCGATGCGCAACGAACAAAACAGCAATGTGAATAATAAAAAGCAAGAACTAATTTCACAGGAAAACTTGTTGGCCGAATTTGAAATGCACCGGCTGAAATTAAAATCTTACCTGTTTCGCATTACCACGCATAAAGAAGATTCGGAAGACCTGGTGCAGGAGACGTTCATTAAAGCTTCGGCCAACTTGCTCTCATTCCGGCAGCAATCCTCTTTGAAAACATGGATATTCGCTATTGCTACCAATCTTGCAAAAGATCATTTACGTGCAAATGTGCGCTGGCTTTCCAATGCGATGGATTTGGCAAGGGAAGAATCGCATAAACACCCTGAAATTCATGTCGCGAAATTCATGGAAATAAACAGCTCTTCACCTCACGGAAGATTCGAGCTTCGCGAACATATTAATTTATGCTTCACCTGCATCGGTAAAACACTCCCGCTCGAACAGCAGCTTGCCGTTTTGCTAAAAGAAATTTTCGATTTTAAAATCACGGAAATCGCTTCCATCCTGAACAAAACGGAAAGCAGTGTGAAACATTTGCTTTTAAACAGCCGCAAAACAATGGAAACGATTTTCGACCAGCGTTGTTCATTGATTAACAAGAATGGCGCATGTCATCAATGTTCCGAGCTCAACGGAATATTTAATCCCAAGCAAAATTTTCAAGAACAGAAAAATAAGATCGGTCTTGAAAATGAAGCCGGCGATAAAACGAAAAAGCAACTTTTTCAATTACGCACGAATATCGCCAAAGCCATTAATCCGCATGAATGTGATGGCTCTGATCTCCAGTTTTTTCATTTCGAGCACATAAATAATGTACTGATTACCAGTAGTCCAGACAAAAACTGAACATTTTCCCGATCTTTTTTTCCGGCCCTGTCGTCTAAAAAATAAAGGCGCAAAGACCAAACCATGGATTTCTATGCGCATCCACTTTTAAATTATTCAACGCATGAAAACAAAATTGATCAAACAAACGGTAACATTTACCGCAACACCAAAAGAAGTGTATGAGCTGATTATGGATGCAAAAAAGCATTCCGTTCTTGCAGGCTCCAAAGTAACAATGAGCAAAAAAGAAAAAGGAAAGTTCAATGTTTTTGACGGTTATTGTCACGGCTACAATATGGAATTGAAAGAAGGAAAAAAAATTGTTCAGGCCTGGCATTTTGCAGAAGACGGATGGCCCGACGATCATTTTTCAACCTGCAAGTTCCTGTTTGAAAAATCAGGAAATAAAACAAAGCTCCGTTTCACACAAACCGGTGTGCCGGAACATAAGGTGGAATCGCTGAAAAGCGGGTGGAAAGAATTTTATTGGGAGCCGATGAAAATATATTTGAAAGCAGCAAAATGATAACCCTCCTGTTTACTGAGAAGGGTTATCTTTTTGCACAACACGAACTTTTTAGTACGTCCTGTACACCTCCGAAAAATCAGCGCAATCTGCGGCAAGCTTTTTCTCAGCGTTCTCAGGGTATGCAGAATTTGTGATCTCAGTGATTAATTATTCTTTGTGTCTTAGAACCTGTTTAAATTTTAT
>JBKJMR010000687.1:0-14546 GCA_046596275.1 Bacteroidia bacterium
GTTGAATTATTCGCACAGTCTAGTCTTCGAGTATCAGTATCGCCGTATTCAACTCCCCCAACGTCTTCGTATTATTCTGCCGCTTCGCAACTTCCGCGCCGCGACGATAAACGTCCAACGCTTTCGCATCGTCACGTACTTGTTCGTAAAGTTGTCCGAGCTTGTAATACGCACCGAGATAATCGGGCTGATCTGCAATCAAACCTTCGATACGCGAAACAGCTTCCGGATGATTTCCCGCAACATCATATTCAATAGCCACGGCGTAACGTAAGAAGGAATCGTTCGGCTCTTCTTTGAGCATCTCCAGAAGTTGATCGAGACGAGTCATGATTATTTTTCCGTTACCTCTGTGAAATCCTCTGTTTACTCTGTGAAAAGCATGCCTCGATCTAGATTTCAGATTCGAACTGAGAGAGGAAGCGCACGTCGTTCTCGGAGAACAAACGCAAATCGTTTACGCCGTACTTCAACATTGTGATGCGTTCGATTCCCATTCCGAATGCAAATCCCGAATAAACTTCCGGATCGATTTTGCAATTCGTGAGTACAGCAGGATCAACCATGCCGCAACCGAGAATTTCTACCCAACCGGAATGTTTGCAAACGTTACATCCTTTTCCGCCGCAAATAGTGCAGCTGATATCCATCTCTGCACTCGGTTCTGTAAATGGAAAATAAGAAGGACGTAAACGAATCTCTGTTTTTTCTCCGAACATTTCGCGCGAAAAATAAAGCAGCACTTGTTTCATATCTGCAAAAGAAACGCCTTTGTCGACGTACAAACCTTCTACCTGGTGAAAGAAACAATGTGCGCGGGCAGACATGGCTTCGTTGCGATAAACTCTTCCGGGCATTACAATGCGGACAGGAGGAGCGGTTTTTTCGAGCACGCGCACTTGCACGCTGGAAGTATGTGTACGTAATGCAATGTCTTTATCAATGAAAAAAGTATCCTGCATATCACGAGCGGGATGCTCCTCAGGAAAATTTAATGCAGAGAAATTATGCCAGTCATCTTCAATCTCCGGACCATCAGCAACAGTAAATCCCACGCGTGAAAAAATATCCAGGATTTGTTTGCGCACAAGAACCAGCGGGTGGCGGCTTCCTGTAAATGTTGCTGCAGGAAGAGAAAGATCAGCAGCAGATTTTTCGTCACCACCGTTTGAAGTTTCTTTTACTGCGTCGAGCTTTTCCTGTGCGACGGTTTTTAATTTATTCAGCAGCTGACCAACTTCGCGTTTCATTTCAGGAGAAACAGTTTTGAATTCATCGAACAAAACAGAGATCTGCCCTTTACGGCTCATGTATTTCAAACGGAATTGTTCCGCCTGTTCCGCAGTGGCCGCCTCAAAATTTTCTACTTCACTCATCAATGTTTCAATCCTGTCTTTCATAAGAGAAATTCAATATTCAAAATTCAATATTGGAATTGATTTTGATTGTTAGTAGCTTATTTTTATTAGAATATTGAATATTCAATATTTTTTATTTCACAACTTTAATCGTCATGCGAATATCCACTACAGGCCGCGCATTACGATCAACTTGTTGTGCTGCGATTTTGTCTACAGTTTCCAATCCCGAAACCACTTCTCCGAAAACAGTATAACCTCCGTCAAGTTGCGGCGTGCCACCAATCGTGCTATACGTTTTACGTTGTTCAGCAGTAAATGTGCGATGAGGAGTTTTTTCAAATTCAGCTTCGATCTTCGGATTAACAAGTGCTGAATAATAATTAAGGCTGTCCTGGTTTGTTGTGGTTTGATAACGGGCTTGCGCGCGGATGAAACCTGCACGAAGATCAGCATTAGCAGGATCGCTGATGATCTGGTTGAACAGCTTTTGTTTTATCTGCTGATCCATATTAGACTGAAGTCCTGTCAGCATGCTGTCGGTATAGGTGCGACCCTGTACAATATAAAACTGGCAGCTCGAAGATTCTTTGTTCGGATTTACCTCATCACCTTGTCGGGCAGCGGCAAGCGCACCGCGTTTATGGTAAAGCGAAGGATTTATTTCAGCAGGAATAGTGTAGCCTAATTCACCATTTCCAAGCATAGTTCCGGGCTTTGCTTTTTTGGAATCAACATCACCGCCCTGGATCATGAATTGCGCTATGACACGGTGGAAAAGTGTGCTGTCGAGCTGACCATTTTTTAACAGCTTTAAAAAATTATCGCGATGTTTCGGCGTTTCGTCGTAAAGCACGATCTTAATGTCACCCAAATCCGTATGGATCAACACCTTAGAGCGATTATCTGCTGCAATATAGGATGTTAATAAAGGAACTGCGAGAAGTAAAAAAGGAAGAACTGTTCGCTTTAGCATGTTGAAAACTTTTTTATATTTGTAAGATGTAAAGATAGTGATTCGGCTACTTTGCAGCAAAATCGGCATTCCAGTTTCGGCAACCTCGTCAAAAACACCATGAATAAAATTATAACTCGTTTCGCTATCAGTGGAATCCTTGTCATGGTTCTATTCTCCGTTGTTCTGTTACAGGGCTGCGCGAAAGATGAACCTTGTAAAGCGATCATCACAGTTCTTGATGGAAATAACAACAAGGTTGCCGGCGCACAAGTGCATTTAACTGCTCCGGCTCCATCTACTGTTGACCTCACTCTTTCAACAGATGGTTCGGGACAAGCCAATTTTGAAGTCAGCCTTCCGCAGATCCTCGACATTTCTGTAGTGATCGGAGCGAATACTTACCCAAGCGGAAAAGTAGCCCGTTTCGAACCAGGCAAAACCGACGAAGTAACCGTACACGTTCCTTAAACCAAAATCTTCTTATAATCAGAAAGCCATCTCCAGGGATGGCTTTTCCATTACAGAGATCTCCATGCTGGGGGATTTAATAATCTGGTAATCTCGTAACTGGGTAATTGAAAAAAATAAAATCGGAAATTACCCAGGTGCGGACGGGTGTGCGAAGTAACCGTACACGTTCCTTAAACAAGAAGATCTCCATGTTGGGGGATTTAATAATCTGGTAATCTCGTAACTGGGTAATTGAAAAAATTAAATCGGAAATTACCCTGGTGCGGACGGGTGTGCGAAGTAACCGTACACGTTCCTTAAACAAGAAGATCTCCATGCTAGGGATTTAATAATCTGGTAATCTGGTAACTGGGTAATTGAAAAAATAAAATCGGAAATTACCCAGGTGCGGACGGGTGTGCGAATTACCCAGTTACCAGATTATCAAATTACCAGATCCCTTTAGATTACTTCACCTTTTTCGAAATATTCGATGATGGCTTCCTGCATCAGGCGTTGTTGTTGTCCGGGTTTTAGATTCGGGAGTTTTGCGGTGGCTTTCCAGTGCGGCCAGTTATCCGCATCGCGGCCTTCATAGTCGTAGTAGCCGAAAGGTTCAAGCAGCGAACAAATGGCAACATGCATGATGTTCATCTTCTCATCTTTCCCATAAACGCGGAATCCATGGCCCAACTCCTGCAAGCCGATAATAAAAAGGATCGCCTGCACATCTAAATCGCCACCGAACCGCGGCTCCAAAGCCGTAAGCAGCGACTCCCACTGTTTCTTAAAATATTCGTCTTGCACGCCGCAAAGATAGGGGATCTGGTAATCTGGTAATCTTGTAATTTGATAATTGATCGCACCTGCCTCCCACGAAGAGTTGCGCGTATTTAATGATTTAGCGTTCGGATGACCGGGTGATTCACTCCTGCTTACCTTCCATTCAACTTTTTTTTCAATTATCCAGTTACCAGATTACCAGATCACCAGATCCGTCGGCTATTGACATTCTCATCTTGAAAACAATTTCACCTCAGCAGAATATCTCTTTAGGGTAAAATTATCTTCACCGTGTGAATGCAATCGACATCGTTATTCTTATTCCCGTTCTCTGGGGTTTCTGGCGCGGATTTATGAAGGGTGCTATTATGGAAGCGGCTACGCTGGTGGCTTTTTTCCTTGGCGTTTGGGGCGGAATGCATTTGTCGGAAGGAATGGCGGGACTGATTTATAAATGGACAGATTCTTCTTCTCCTTATGTTCCGTTAATTTCTTTTGCGCTTGTTTTTGTCGGAATACTTGCGCTTGTCTTTTTGGTGGCGAAAATTGTAGAAAAGATCGTAGAAAAAACAGCGCTCACGATTGTCAATAAGCTATTGGGTGGAATAGTAGGAACGTTGAAATTTCTTTTGATCCTGAGCGTTCTTTTTTTCGTTGTCGATTTGATGGAATCTACCATTGAAATAATTCCGAAAGAGACAAAAGACAAATCGCTGCTATATCGTCCTGTTGCGAAAGTTGCGCCGCTGCTCATTCCCGGAATGAACAAAAGTGATTTAGGACAAGATACGTTGAGGATGCAGGACAGCTTATGGTTTCCGGATAGCTTAAGAATGCCGGATAGTGCAGATGTGCGTGAATTGCTAAGGAAATAATTCTACTTCTTTTTCTCTTCGGTCTTTTTAAGCTTAAACGATTCCATGAATTTTTCTATCGCATGGTTTTCCAGCTTTGAATTGTCTGTCACAACCAATAACGTATAAAGATGTCTGCCGATCGCAAATTTTCGCACGGTAGAAATTCCACGGTTTCCTGCAATGGTAACTTTATATTCTTTTCCCGGAATATCACCGCTTTTTACCACGCGGCCGGTGTCTGTTAAATCTCCGCCAATCGACCAGGCATAAATTTTTACGTCCATGTCAAAAAGCTGGTTCATATTTTCTTTTACAAGCGAAATAGAATCAGGCAATGAATACATGGAAACGGAATAATACATATTGGAATCGAGCGAACCCTGGATCGGCTCATAATAACTTTTTGATCCTGCATACATTCCTTCCATCGTAACCGTATCGCGCGCCACACCGGGAAATTCAATAGAGAATTCCGAAGTTTCATAAACGCGCCAATCGCCCCCGCCACAGGAAGAAAGCAGCAGCAGAAAAAAAATACCGGGCAACAAAAGACTTAATTTTCCTTGTTTCATGTTGAATTCCAAAGTTATATTTTCTGACAACTGACATTTATCGGTGGAACGGACGCGATGCCTCGCGTCTCTACAACAACTGTTTATTGTTTCACCGCTTCAACTCCCGGAAGTGTTCCTGCTTCGATATATTCGAGCAATGCGCCGCCGCCGGTTGAAACGTAGCTGACTTTTTCTGCAAGATCATATTTATTGATTGCTGCAACTGAATCGCCGCCGCCGATCAATGAGAATGCGTCTTTCGATGTTGCTGTTACAATTGCATCGGCAACGCTTTTTGTTCCGCTTGCAAAATTTTCCATTTCAAAAACGCCCATCGGACCATTCCACAAAATTGTTTTTGAATTTGCAATGACTTCGCTGTAGATCTTTTCGGTGGCCGGACCAATATCCAATCCCATCCAGCCATCCGGAATAGCATTCACATCGCAGGTTTGACGGTTTGAATCATTGGAAAAATTATCTGCACAAACGGCATCTACAGGAATGTAAATTTTCACGCCGCGTTTTTTCGCGATCTCTAAAATATTCAGCGCATTTGGAATACGATCATCTTCACACATCGATTTCCCGATTGCTCCTCCTTGCGCTTTTACAAAAGTGAAGGCCATTCCGCCACCGATAATAATATTGTCGGCTTTATTGATCAGCTGCTCAAGAATTAAAATTTTATCTGAAACTTTTGCGCCGCCCATAATAGCGGTGAATGGTTTTGATGCATCATGCAATACTTTTTCAATATTTGAAAGTTCGCCCGACATAACAAAACCAAAACATTTATTTCCCGGAAAAAATTGCGCGATGACAGCAGTAGATGCGTGTGCGCGATGCGCAGTTCCGAAAGCATCATTCACATAAAAATCGCCGAGCGTGGAAAGTTCTTTGGCGAATGTTTCATCACCTTTTTCTTCTTGTTTATGAAAACGGAGATTTTCCAACAGCAGAACTTCTCCTGCTTTTAAATTTTTGGAAGCCGTTTGTGCCAGCTCTCCAATACAATCTGTAGCAAAATGAACTTTTTTTCCGCCAAGCAATTCCGATAAATGTGCAACAAGATGCTTCAGCGAATATTTTTCCGCCGGACCATCTTTCGGTCTGCCGAGATGCGACATTAAGATGCAGGAGCCGCCATCATCAAGAATTTTATTGATAGTAGGAATTGCAGCGCGCATGCGGGTATCGTCGGTGATGGCAAAAGATTCATTGAGCGGCACATTGAAATCAACACGGATCAATGCCTTTTTACCGGCGAAATTAAAATCAGCAACAGTTTTCATGGGAAGGATTGAATTATCGGCAAAAATACACTTTTGGAGGGGTGATTGGTGATTAGGTGATTTTTTGATCATCAGGCGGGTTTGCGAAACCCGCCTAATGATCAAAAAAGCCTTTTTCAACAATCATCTCCGACGCGGAGGACACCAATCAACCTTGATAACTTAATTTCTCCTTTCCCAAATTTCCTTTTTCTTATTCTTATTTTTGACCCATGTTTTTCCGCGATATTATTGGTCAGTCAGATATAAAACAACGCCTGGCAGCGAGTGTGGCTTCGAATAGAATTTCACATGCGCAATTAATTTTTGGTCCGGAAGGTTGCGGATCATTGCCTGTTGCTGTTGCTTATGCGCGATACATTCATTGTACACAACGCAGCGCGGATGATTCGTGTGGCGAATGTACTTCGTGCGTGAAATACAATAAGCTCGTGCACCCCGATCTGCATTTTGCGTTCCCGATCAAAAGCATGAAAGAAACGCCTGTGAGCGATTCGTTCATTGCGGAATGGCGTAATGCATTTTTGGATAATCCGTATTTGAGCATTGATGAATGGACGGAAAAAATTGAAGCGGAAAACAAGCAGCTGATCATTCCGGAAAAAGAAAGCGGTGAAATTTTAAGAAAATTAAATCTCACCACGTTCGAAGCGGAATATAAGATCATGATCATATGGATGCCGGAAAAAATGAACCTGGCATCGGCAAACAAACTTTTAAAAATCCTGGAAGAGCCGCCGGAAAAAACGTTGTTCCTGCTCGTGACAGAAAACGAAGATCAGTTGCTGCGCACGATCGTTTCAAGAACACAATTGATACGCATGCGCAAAATTTCGGACACAGAATTGCGCGATGCGATGATGAAACGCCACGAGCTCGAACAAGCCGACGCCGAAAAAATAGCTTTCCAGGCCGATGGAAATTACGCCTTCGCACGCTCTTTGCTCGAACGAACAGAACAAGCCGCCTACAACTTAGCGACCTTTCAAAAATTAATGCGTTCGAGCTTGAAATTTGATCCGGCAAAAGTTTTAGCCGTGGTCGACGATCTAGCAAGCATCGGACGCGAAAGACAAAAACAATTTTTCAGCTATTCGCTCGACCTCATCCGCGAATGTTTTTTGCTCGGTTACGCCGATCAATCACTCGTGCGCATGGCTGGCGAGGAATTGGAATTCATTAGCAAGTTTTCCAAGTTCATTCATTCCGCAAATGGCGAAAGAATGATCGAGGAATTTAATCTTGCAATGAAACATATTGAAAGAAATGGCGCTCCGAAAATAATTTTGCTTGACCTGGCTTTTAAGCTGAATGAGTTGATCAATATACCGCGACCAGTTTTAAGTTAATGTAGAGACGCGATGCCTCGCGTCCGTGTTTGGAAATTCCCTCGATCTGGCTTTTAAATTGAATGAGCTGATCAATATACCGCGACCGGTTTTAAGTTAATGTAGAGACGCGATGCCTCGCGTCCGTGTTTTGTAAATTCCACTTTTTTGCGTGAGGGATAGCAGCAAAAAGCCCGCAGGCAGGGTTTGATACACGCGTGGAACGAGGACTTGCAGCGAATAGCCCGACGGTGAAGGAAACACGAAGAGTGTTCCTTAACCGTCACGCCACATATTTCTATTTAATTCATATTCCCATTTCCTGAAAACTCACTTGCTTTAACTGATTTAGCTCAAATCCCCGACTAACCATTCCAAAATGCAAACTAAACACGCCTATCTCGAACTATACCCCCAAATCTCCGAACCAACCACTCCAAACTTCGAACTAATTAACAAATTCGTGTGTAAATCAGCATTTTAGCCCATGTTTTGGAATGCGATAAAACCCGTATTTTTGTGTTTGTCCGGAAAACCTTGATTATTAAGGATATCGCGGACTAATTCACTTAACTATTCATTTTCTGGTTTTAATGGTTTGAGATTCTTTAATGAACTCCGAACCCGAAACCCGAAACTATAGAACTATATAATGGGATGTGGTAGTTGTTCAACCGGCAGAGGCTGTAGCACTGTCGAAAATGGAGTTCCTTCCGGCTGCAAAAGCAATGGCTCGTGCGGATCGGGAGGATGTAATAAGCTGAATGTATTTGACTGGCTCGCCAATATGGAGCTTCCGAATGGTCAGAAACCTTTTGATCTTGTAGAAGTTCGTTTCAAAAACAGTCGTAAAGAATTTTTCCGCAATGTGAATGATCTTCCGTTGCAAATGGGAGAAGTGATTGCGGTGGAAGGTTCGCCCGGACATGATATTGGAACCGTTTCGCTTTCGGGTGAATTGGTGAAAACGCAGCTCATTCGCAAGAACATTAAAGCGGAAGATCCTGCCATCAAAAAAGTATATCGGAAAGCACGTCCTGCTGATGTTGAAAAATGGCAGGAAGCACAAGCACTTGAGCAAGACACGATGATGCGCGCGCGAAAAATTGCTTCGGATATGGGTCTGCACATGAAAATATCGGATGTAGAATACCAGGGCGATAAAACGAAAGCAATATTTTTCTACACCGCTGAAGAGCGCGTTGATTTTCGTGAGCTGATAAAAGTGCTGGCAGAACAATTTCGTGTGCGGATAGAAATGCGCCAGATCGGATCGCGGCAAGAAGCGGCACGTTTGGGTGGAATAGGATCGTGCGGCCGTGAGCTTTGTTGCTCCACATGGCTTTCTGATTTCCGTTCTGTAACAACCAGCGCAGCACGTTACCAGCAACTTTCGCTCAACCCGCTCAAGCTTGCAGGACAATGCGGAAAATTGAAATGCTGCTTGAATTACGAATTGGATTCTTACCTGGATGCGTTGAAAGAATTTCCTGAGCCGACAGATATTGAAACGGTTCGTGGAAGAGCGCGTCACCAGAAAACAGATATTTTCAAAGGTGTAATGTTTTTCACTTTCGCAGATGAGCCGGATCAGTTTCTTCCTGTGCCTGCGCGACGTGTGAAGGAAATAATTGAAATGAATAAGCGTGGCGAAAAGCCGGATGAATTAGGCGTGCTCAAAACGCAAAAAGAAATTGAAGAAGTGGATGAGCCTGATTTTGAAAATGTGGTTGGACAAGATAGTCTCACCCGTTTCGATCAGGCCAAACGCAAGAAAAAGAAGAAGAACAAGAAAGCCCCGGCTTCAGCCGGGTCACCAGGAACAACCGGAACACAACAAACCGGCGCGCAGCAACGTTCTCCTCAGAGACCACAGGGACCAAGACCAAACAACGCAGAAAAAGCTTCGCCGGGCAAACCGCCTGTTCGAAATCCGAATGCAAATCGTCAGCAGCCAAACGCGCGTCCGAATCCGAACCAGCAAAACAAACCAAGCGCGAACCCGAATCAAAAACCGAATCCGAATCCAAACCAGCCTGGTGTAAATCCGAATCAAAATAAACAGGGCGTAAATCCGAATCCGAACCAGCAAAACAAACCGGTTCAGAATCCGAATCAAAACCCGAATCAAAATCAAAACCGGAATCGCCCGCCGCGCAGGAATAATAATCCGCGTCCACCGCAAGGACCACCGCAACATACACCGCCACCGCACACCACACCACCACCAACCATTTAGTATGTCAAGGCTTTTTATTTTCATCGGATTTGTCATCACGCTCATCTCTTTTTCTTCGTGCGATGATGCGCGGTTGTATGATGAAAATCGTGACATCAAAGATGGTTTGTGGGACATTGATCATAAGCTCGTGTTTGATTTTGAAGTGCCGGATACGCTGACGAAATACAATTTCTATTTCAACATCCGCAACACGGATGATTATCCATACAGCAATATTTACGTATTTCTGAAAACCACTTTCCCCAATGGAAAAATAGGAACAGATACGGTAGAATTTCCGCTTGCCGATGATGAAGGTCGCTGGCACGGAAAAGGGCAGGGCGATGTGCATGACTGCAGGCTTGTATTCCGTCAAGGCGTTCGTTTTCCTTTAGCGGGAAAATATCATATGGAAGTAGAGCAGGCGATGCGCATGAAACAATTGCCGGGAGTGATCAACGCAGGAATCCGTATTGAACGCGCGGATGGGAAAAGTAGTCAGTAGCCAGTGTCAGTAGTCAGTCCTGTTTAACACGGCATATTTTTTGACTGACGACTGACACTGATAACTGACCTGCATGAAAAAACTTCTTCCCATTCTATTTATTTTTCTCATCACTTCCTGTTCGCGAAATTTATTTTTGCCTTCTGCTGTTTATGCGCCACAATTGCGTGAGAAGCATGAAGGCGAAATAGGAATAAATGGAAACCCGATTGCAGGCGTGCAGGCGCAGGGTGCATTTGCTTTGGGAAAAAATTTAGGGATACAAGCGCAGGCGAATTACATTGGTAAAAATGGTGCCAATGTTTTGGGCGGATTAAATTATCGTGTCGGACTTTTTCCTGTTGACACACAAGGGTATGCTTTACTGATCGGATTTTCTGCAGGCTATTCGGGCGGACATTATGAGCGATATGTGACGAGAGCAGTAGCGCAGGCAATACCCGGCGTGTCAACTTCTCCGGGTTATGTGTTGTTTGATATGGCTGCGCGCTGGCATGGTGGCTATTTTCAATATTCAATCGGTACGCGATTCGATAAGTTTTCAATTTATACCGGCACCCGTTTTCAGTGGCTTAATTGTGAAAAGTTTAATTATGAAACTCAATTTTTTTCGCGCGATACTTCAAACAACGGTGCTGTAATTCCGGGAGCAGTAAGAACTATTAATCCGCGACATGGATTTACAACTACAGCCGATGTTTTTTTTGGATTAAGTTTTGGCTGGCGGCATTTTCATTTTTTTGCGCAGACACAAATTCATTATCAATACAACGCTGCAAATTTAAACGACACGTATAAAAAATTCGGTCAGGGTGTGGGGACGGTAGGTTTTACTTATATGTTTTATCCGAAGAAGAAAAAATAAAATTCATTTTAAAATCATTGGAATTAATCTGCATAATCTGTGGCTATAAAGGCTTGCCACAGATTACGCAGATGGCACAGATTCTATTGGAGAATTTTTTGCGTGAGTGATTGAGTCCCGATAGCTATCGGGATGTCGGAGCTCTTTTTCTTTTCATTAGGCGGGTTTCGCAAACCCGCCTAATGAAAAAAGAAAAAAGCGACTACCGAAAGCACGACCGACGCAGGAGGGCACGCCCAAAGAGAACAGACATTTCTCATAGCCGTATCATAGTTTTCTTAACTTTAACCATGCGTCCACTGATACGACTCAGTATTTTTTTCTCTTCCATTATTCTCTGCTGCGCGACTTGCAAAGTGGACGGGATAAAAAAAACGTATAAAACAAAACACGTTGTATTAATTGTTGTAGACGGACCACGTTATTCTGAAACATGGGGAGACAGCACACGGTTTCGCATTCCGTTTCAAAATACAATTCTGCTTCCGCAGGGATGTATGAGTTCCAATTTTCAGAATGATGGTGCTACGTGGACGAACGCAGGACATACTGCACTTTCAACCGGTGTGTATGAGCCGCTTGATAATGGAGGAAATCAGTTCCCGACTAATCCGTCTTTCTTTCAGTACTGGAGAAAATTCACCGGCGCAGCTGCAGAAAAGGCTTGGGTAATTACATCGAAGGATAAATTATACGTGCTTGCGAATACTGCGGATGCAGATTTTCAAACCAAGTGGATGCCGCGTTATGATTGCGGAAACAGCGGACCTTTTTCGGGCTACAGGGAAGATTCTGTGACCACGGCAAAAGTGCTTTCGACATTAACACAATACCACCCTGATTTAATGCTGATAAATTTTCGCGAGCCGGATTACAGCGGACATACAGGCATTTGGAATAATTACCTCGCAGGAATTGTAAGCACGGATCAATACATCGGGCAAATTTGGAATGCATTGCAAGACGATCCGTATTATGCAGGAACAACTACACTGATTGTTACGAATGATCACGGTCGTCATCTCGACAGCATTGCAGATGGTTTTCAAAGCCACGGGGATAATTGTTATGGCTGCCGGCACATTGGATTCGTAGCAGCCGGTCCGGATTTTAAAAGAAATTTTACCAGCACCGCAGCTTACAATCAGTTAGATGTTCCGCGAACAATTGCAGAGCTGCTGGGTTTTCCAATGCCAACTGCGCAAGGGAAAGTGATGGTGGAGATTATCAGGTAGCGCGTTTAAGAACATTTATTCATTTTCCCCTCACACTTATCCTTTTTCATTCTTAGCCGCCTTCATTTTTCCTTACTTTTGATGCCGACTCATTGTACTTCGAAAATTAAATTTTATTCGCAGTACTCCTCATAAGCGCAGCAGCATGGCAGACGAAAAATCAGCAGAAAAATCTTCAAAGAAAGATTCCGCGAAGTCAAAAACAAAATACAAACGCCTCATCCGCGTGTTCTGGATGTTGTTGCTTGCACCGGTTATCGGCATTGTGGTGCTTGTGCTCGGCATCGCGTTGTTTGCAGATCTTCCGGACATTGAGCAATTGCAAAATCCTGAAAGCAATCTTGCAACAGTCGCTTATTCTTCGGACGGAAAAGAGCTGGGAAGATTTTATAAAGAGAATCGCGTTACGGTTCAATACAGTAAAATTGACCAGGATGTAATTCATGCGTTGATTGCAACCGAAGATGAACGTTATCGCGAGCATTCAGGAATTGACGGAAAAAGTTTGGGACGCGTTTTTGTAAAAACTTTTGCAGGCGGCGATCGCAGTGCGGGTGGTGGATCAACCATTACACAACAGCTGGCGAAAATGCAGTTCACAGGAAAAGAAGCAGAACGCGCATCGATTTGGAAACGTGCTTACCAGAAATTGAAAGAGTGGATCATCGCAATTCGTCTTGAAAGATTATTTACCAAAGACGAAATCCTTGCGTTGTATCTTAACAAATATGATTTTAATTATAATGCTGTTGGAATTAATTCTGCCTCAAAAGTTTATTTCTCTACCACTTCTGATTCTTTAAAAGTAGAAGAAGCTGCTGTGCTTATCGGCATGTGCCAAAATCCTTCGCGCTGGAATCCATTGATCTTTCCTGACAGCGCATTAAAACGCCGCAACCTGGTGATGTACCAGATGCAGCGAAACGGATTCATGACAAAACCACAATACGATTCGCTCAAAGCGCTTCCGATCCTTGTGCATTTTAATCCTGAATCGCACAACGAAGGTTTAGCTCCTTACTTCCGCGAATACCTTCGTGATCATTTCCTGAAAAAATGGTGCTCCGAACATCTCAAGCCAAACGGAAAACCATACGATCTGTATCGCGACGGATTAAAAGTGTACACTACGATTGATACACGCATGCAAACGTATGGCGAAGCTGCCGTTGAAGAGCACATGGCTGCCTTGCAAAAAAACTTTGAAGTAGAGCTGAAGAATAAAAAGAACAGGCCGTTCAGCTATCGTCTCAATAAAGAAGAGATTGACCAGATTCTTAAATCAGGGAAAAAACGTTCTGACCGGTACAAACACATGGAAGCGAATAAGGCTTCTGCAGAAGAAATAGAAAAAGCATTTAATACGAAAGTAAGAATGCGCGTGTTTTCCTGGAAAGGAGAAATTGACACGATGATGACGCCGATGGATTCTATTCGTTATTACAAATCATTTTTGCAAACCGGCTTTATGGCAATGGAACCGCAGACCGGTTACATCCGTTCGTGGGTGGGTGGAATTAATTTCCGTCACTTCAAATATGATCACGTAAAAGTGAGCAAGCGCCAGGTGGGTTCAACGTTCAAACCATTTGTTTATGCGCTTGCTATCCAGGAAGGTTATTCTCCCTGCGACCAGGTTCCCTGCATTCGTACTTGTATTCCGAGTGGAGACGGAAGAACAGATTGGTGCCCGGATAATTCGTGGAGCAAAGCAGAGGAAGCAAAGATGAATGGCAAGATGATCACCTTACGAAAAGCGCTTGCGAATTCGGTCAATTATGTTTCTGCTTTTATTATGAAACAATTTGGTCCGCATGCAGTGATTGACTTTGCAAGAAATGTCGGCATCACTTCACCGCTTGAACCGGTGCCGTCACTTTGTCTTGGTACGCTTGACATTACACTTTATGAAATGGTTGGAGCGAACAGCACGTTTGTCAATAAAGGAAAATGGATCGAGCCGACTTTTGTAACTCGTATTGAAGATAAAAACGGAAAAGTGCTCGAAGAATTTATTCCGAAAACGAAAGAAGCATTGAGTGAAGAGAAAGCGTATCTCATGATCAACCTGATGC
Organism: Bacteroidia bacterium; assembly: GCA_046596275.1. Taxonomy (GTDB): domain Bacteria; phylum Bacteroidota; class Bacteroidia; order Palsa-965; family Palsa-965. The sequence goes on from JBKJMR010000687.1 coordinate 14,485, forward strand.
AAGGTGTTGTAGATGGCGGTACCGGTGGACGAATTCGCGGCACGTATAAGATCATGAATCCG
>JBKJMR010000114.1:0-3536 GCA_046596275.1 Bacteroidia bacterium
AGAAGATACAGTTCGTACTATCGCGATGGATTCTACAGATGGATTATCGCGCGGAATGGAAGTTTCATCTACAGGTTCACCTATTCGTATGCCTGTCGGAGAACAGATCCGCGGACGTCTTTTTAATGTTGTCGGCGAGGCAATTGACGGAATCGGAACAGTTGGAAAAGAAGGCGGATACTCTATTCACCGCGATCCACCACGTTTCGAAGACCTTTCTACAGCAAATGAAATTCTTTTCACCGGAATCAAGGTTATCGATTTGATCGAGCCGTATTCCAAAGGTGGAAAAATCGGTCTGTTCGGTGGTGCCGGTGTAGGCAAAACCGTATTGATCATGGAGCTTATCAATAACATTGCGAAAGGTTATTCCGGATTCTCGGTTTTCGCTGGTGTTGGTGAGCGTACACGTGAAGGAAATGACCTTCTTCGTGAGATGATCGAATCAGGCGTTATTAAATATGGCGACGATTTCAAACACTCCATGGAAAAAGGTGGCTGGGATTTGACCAAAGTAGATTTAAAAGAACTGGCTAAATCACAGGCTACACTTGTTTTCGGACAAATGAATGAGCCTCCTGGAGCACGTGCGCGTGTTGCTTTATCTGGTCTTACGCTTGCGGAATATTACCGTGACGGCGATGAGAAATCAGGCGGACGTGATATCCTTTTCTTCATCGATAATATTTTCCGTTTCACACAAGCAGGTTCTGAAGTATCAGCGCTTCTTGGTCGTATGCCTTCTGCGGTTGGTTACCAGCCTACGCTCGCAACTGAAATGGGTGCAATGCAAGAGCGAATCACTTCAACAAAACGCGGATCGATCACCTCTGTACAGGCGGTTTACGTTCCTGCGGATGATTTGACTGACCCTGCTCCTGCTACAACTTTCGCCCATTTGGATGCTACAACTGTATTGTCGCGTAAAATTGCTGAGCTTGGAATTTATCCTGCTGTAGATCCATTAGATTCTACATCACGAATTCTTACATCAGCAATCGTTGGCGAACTGCATTACAATACTGCGCAACGCGTAAAATTAACTTTACAGCGTTACAAAGAATTACAGGATATCATCGCGATCCTTGGAATGGATGAGCTTTCTGAAGAAGATAAATTAACCGTATCGCGTGCACGTCGTGTGCAGCGTTTCCTCTCACAGCCTTTCCACGTAGCTGAACAATTCACCGGACTTAAAGGTGTTTTGGTAAGCATCGATGAAACGATCAAAGGTTTCAACATGATCATGGATGGCGAAGTGGATCAATATCCTGAAGCAGCTTTCAACCTCGTTGGCACTATTGAAGATGCAATCGAGAAAGGAAAGAAAATGTTAGCGGAAGCAAACTAAAAAAGACGTGAGAGTTGAGATTTGAGACATGAGATTCTCAAGATTAACTCTCACTTTTTATCTCACGTCTCAAGTCTCTTATCTCAAGTCTTACAAATGCATTTAGAAATAATTACTCCGGATAAAAAGCTTTTCAGCGGCGATGTGAAATCGGTTGTATTACCGGGAACACAAGGAAAATTCGGTGTGCTGAACAAGCATGCTTCGATGATTTCTTCGCTAAAAAAAGGCAAGATCAAAATTGTGGACGATAAGCAGGAAACAAAATACTTCGAGATCACCGGCGGAGTTGCTGAAGTTCATAAGAATAAGATCATTGTTTTGGCTGAGTAAATTCACCGGAAAGCAATTTTAAAAATGCCTTGTCAGAAATGATGAGGCATTTTTTTTGCGTGAGTGATTGAGGCATTGTCGGAGCTCTTTTTCTTTTACTTTTAATCAGGCAGGTTTGCGAAACACACCTAATGAAAAGTAAAAGAAAAAAGCGACTGCCGAAAGCACGACTGACGCAGGAAGGCACGCCATAAAACTTATTTAACGGTCAATTTCATATCCCAAAATTGTCGTATCTTTTTTTTGGCAAACAAATCTTACCAAACCCTTCTCCACATGAGACACCTCTTCTCTCTTGCATTGCTATTGTTATGCATGGCCGTGAACGGACAAAACACGATCTATTCGCAGCTTCCGGCAAATTCTAATTCATCGCAAACAGGAAATCCGCCCGGATGTGTGATGGATATTCTGATGCAGCAAAAACAAGCTGCCGATCCCTCCTATTTGTTGCGTGTGCAGCAGATGAATCTATTGATAGCTGCACGTACCTCCAATGCATTACCGAGCGTACAATCTGTATTGACCATTCCTGTTGTGGTGCATATTGTTCACAACAACGGACCGGAAAATATTTCGACTGCGCTGGTGTTGCAGGGCATTCAGGATTTGAATGAAGCGTTCTCGAACACGGGCGCGTTTGCAGATGTGAATGGAGTAAATACCAACATCCAATTTTGTCTTGCGCAACAGGATGAGAATGGAAATGCATCGACGGGAATTAATCGCGTGGTTTCGTCGCTTACGAATTTAACTGCGGAGACCGATGATGCTGCTTTAAAAACACTCGTGGGCTGGGATCCGACAAAATATTTGAACATCTGGCTCGTGAATGAAATCACTTCGCAGTCGATGGGTTCGGGTGTTGCGGGTTATGCTTATCTGCCTTCGTCGCACGGAAACCCGGAAGATGGAATTGTAAATGAAGCACGTTGGTTTGGCAGCGACCCGAATAATTCTAAAATTCACATTCATGAAGCGGGACATTATCTTGGTTTGTATCACACCTTTAATGTTGGTTGCACAAATAATAATTGTCAATTAGATGGTGATATGGTTTGTGATACGCCACCTGATAATTCAACTGCTGCTACAAGCTGCACATTTGCTCCGAATTCATGCACGACAGATGATGATGATCTTTCAGTAAACAATCCTTTTCGTCCTACAGCACAAGGCGGCATCGGTGATCAGAATGATATGATTGAAAACTATATGGATTATGGTTATCAATATTGCCAGCTTTATTTTTCGGCGGGGCAAGGAACACGAATGACTGCTGCGTTAACAACAACACGTGCGAGCTTGCTACAATCGCAGGGATGCAATTCACTTTGTCCGAACCCGATCACCATTGGTTTCAACATGAGCGCAACAGTGGTCTTAACCGGCGGCACAATTAATTTTACGAATACAACAACACCTGCTTCAACTTATTCGTGGGAAGTGAATGGTGTTCCGGTGAGCTCTTCTACCAATTATTCTCACGTGTTCCCAACAACCGGCACTTACACGATTACTTTGATTGCAACGAACGGAGATCCTTCGTGTACTAAAACGCTTGACCAGATTGTAACTGTAATTTGCCAGGCGCAAGCTTCTTTCACAATGAGTCCTGCGGGTCCGTACTTGCCTGGAGCGAATATTACATTCACAAGCACATCGACAAATGCAACCACCTATCAATGGCTGCTTGACGGAGTTCCGCAATCAACTGCAACGTCTTTTAATACAACCTTCAACAATGCAGGTGGTCATTCAGTTTTTCTCGTTGTGAGCAATGGACAATGCAGCGATACTTCTTCCACCTCATTTTTCGAGATCGGCCAGTGCGGTGTGACGAATGTAACAG
>JBKJMR010000151.1:0-3240 GCA_046596275.1 Bacteroidia bacterium
TATCACTATGTGGACTCGTGAAGAATTAACATCATCAACTCTTGAAACGCCGACAAAAAAACACAAACAATAAAAAATCCTTCATCGTATCGAAAAAAGTTGTTTTCACACCAAAAAGTATTTTTTCATCCTTCACATCAAAAACTTGCCACTTCCAAAGTTGTCTTGGGTTTTCAAGTTGGAGAAAAGTTTTTAGGTTTGGTTTTCATTGATCAAGAATTTTTGGTCGATGATGAAGTTTTTTATTGATGATGATGAAAAATCCATCTTGATAAAAGCAGATAGTTTTTGGAGGTTAAAACTTTTGCGGAAATGGTCACTTTGATTGCTTATTGACAAATTGATAAATATCGAAAGGCTTCCGATCAATGCAACTTAAAACCTTGTTGAAAGGGGGGTGTTTTATTATTTTATGGAATCGTTGGTTGCTGGAGCAGTCGAGCAAATTGGTCATCGTGGTGATTATCTTGATGAGGAAGAAGAAGAAGAACGGATTCAAAATCGACGGAAAGACGGATCCAAAACCGAAGGAGTGGAACGACTTGGGTTTTTAAGCGACGTGGGTTTTAGCGACGTGGGTTTTAGCGACGTGGGTTTACCGAGCTGTCAACCTTGTGTTCCTGCTGGATTTCAACGTCTTCCGTTTTGTCTCGATTGCGATCGTGTTGCCTTTTGTTTCAAAACTTCCAGCATCGACACTTCTTCACACATGTTCATGAACATGACGACGACTCAGCGATATGAAGCACGCATTAATAATACCTTACCCAGAAGACGTCATGTCATGACTTGGAAATTGTTCCCGTTGCCCGAATCTGTAAAATGAAAAAGAAATTGTGATGAAAGCAGTTGATTTTTGGAGGTTAAAACTTTTTGCTGAAATGGTCACTTTGATTGCGGGTTGACAAATATCGAAAGGCTTCCGATCAACGCAATTTAAAACCTTGTCAAAAAGGTGTGGTTTTTTTTTTAAAGGGTTTTGCTCGCTTTGTTTTAACTGATCCGAAACCGACGACTCAGTTTAACGGATCCAAAACCGAAGGAGCAAAGCGACGTGGGTTTTATTTTAATGGCATTCTTAGCAAAGTGGAAAACACAAGGCGCTGATAATTTCAAAATGTCCTCTTCTCCCTCTCCTTCTCCTCCTCCTCCTCTTTCATTGCCTTCTGTCGTCATTCCCGCACCAGTCTCTGCTGCTCCTGTTGTCAATCGCTGTTTTGTTGAAATCATCAATGGAACAAGCAAAAAGACAATCAAGGCCACTTTCCCAGAGAATGGTTCTCTGATGGGTTTGAAGAGGTGGTTCAAGGCGAAAACGAAACGCGCTGCTGATTTTAGGTTTGGTGTCAAACCAACCAATTCTTGGACTGATGTCAGTGATGAGCGATTCAGAACAATCAGTGACGAACTTCAATCGCTGAGGACCATTTACGATTGTTCGTCTCCTTGCCCTCCCGGATTGCTTCGCCAAGGTTGCACCTCAAGATTGATCTTCAAGATACTGCCTGCTCCAACGCGAAGAAAACAGTCTGCTGAAAAACAGCTCGTTGTCGCCAAACAGCATGTCAAAGTAGGCGATGTGTTTGTGTGGACGTGGGGATGGAACTGCACGAATGTCGAGTTTTGTCGCATCACTCGAATGACAGCTAGCTCTGTCTATTATTCAAAGTTGAAAGCACGTTACGATGGTTCTCCAGGTTATGGTGGAAAATGTGTTCCAATCATTCCTGATGACGCCGCTGCTGCTGGTGACGAAGAAGATGTTTCCGAAGTTGGTCCAAAGAGATTGTTACTCGACAACAACAATGTCGTCCAATTTAGGTCTGGTGGGAAGAATGGGAATTTTGCATCATACGCGAGGAAATGGGATGGCGAACCACAGACATGGACGCCTTTTATGGATTGATAAAACCCCTGTTAAATTTACTTTGAAGAACGGATCCAAAACCGACGGAGCGTAAGCGACGTGGGTTTAATGGCAAGACATTGCGTCGTTGGATATCAAATATCGTTGTTCATCGTATTTTACCGAATATAGACACTACAAGGAATATGTTGAAGAACTTCTTAGGCTGGCAGCTTTGATACTCAAATAAATAAAACCCACGTCTCTTACGCTCCGTCGGTTTTGGATCCGTTAAAACACAGAAACCAAAGTTGTTTCACACGTTCGGTTTTGCCTCTACTTTAAAGGGTTGCATCTTCTTTCTCCATTTTTTTAAACAATCTTTGTTCGGCTGGGAATGGAGGAAGACCTGAAGCAAGTCTTAGCTCTCTTGGCCAAGCAAGAAAGAGATCGTGTAGATGAGCGTGCAGCTGAGCAGGTTGCTCGTGACGATGACAGGAGTAGAATCGAGAAACTTCACGCGGGAGTTCAGGAGTTGAAAACGAGTGTTGACGCGATAAGAAACAATCAGGGTATTATTTACGATCCGCTCACACAATGGGAAGAAGCCATTCCTTTCTGTCTCACCTGCAACAAAGTTTCACGCTGCGACAACACTTACATAATCGACACGGAAGGAAGTGAGTTCCAGAGTATGAGTCTGACAGAACGATCAACGGCATTCGTGAATAATACGCTTCCAAAGATTCGCCATCAGATGCTTTGGAGGTCGAAACGAAATGTCAATAATAAATAAATAATAACTCTTGAACTTTTTTCATTTTTCCGTTAAAACCCACTTCGCTTGCGCTCCGTCGGTTTTGAATCCGCTAAAACCCACTTCGCTTGCGCTCCGTCGGTTTTGAATCCGCTTACCAAGATTGCTTTCCGTGTGACTACCGGATCCAAAACCGACGGAGTGTAACGACGTGGGTTTTCATGAGGCGATCCAAACACCGTTTAATTTTCATCAAAAAAACAACCTCAACAGGCCTTCATTTTTTTTTACTCTCTCGTCATCGTTTCGATACTACTACATATCATGCAGCATCAATCCGTCGTCGCTATTGCTCCTCCCGTCTTGTCTCAGTCTTTGGATGAATTCATCCCGTGGGCGGAATCTCGTTTCGCTGAAATGATGCACAAGAAGCAAATCACCGAAGCAAAGACCATGTTCATTCTGGAAGCCGCTTACAAGGGCCATTCCATCGCCAACACTTGCATCAACCAAAAGGTAAAACCCACGTCGCTTGTGCTCCGTCGGTTTTGGATCCGTTAAAACCCAAGTCGTTTCACTCCTTCGGTTTTGTATCCGTTAAAACCCAAGTCGTTTCACTCCTTCGGTTTTGTATCCG
>JBKJMR010000199.1:0-4161 GCA_046596275.1 Bacteroidia bacterium
CATTGTCGCAATGCCTTTTAATGCGTTCGCTGTTGGAATTCATGCTGAACAATGCAATTTTACAATCAAGACTTCTGCGCATTTTATACACCAAATCATCATCTGCATTAAGAATGGCATAACCATTTGCATGCACTGCTGAAGGAACAACCTGTTTTACTTTTGCCAGATCTTCAATAGAATCAATTCCGCCAAGGCCAATATGATCTTCGGTTACATTCGTTACAATAGCGATGTCGCACTGATCAAAGCCAAGTCCCGAGCGTAGAATTCCACCGCGTGCACATTCCAGTACAGCGAAATCAACAATAGGATCGCGAAGAATGGTTGCTGCGCTTGCCGGACCGCTGCAATCGCCGTGATAAATAGCTGTGCCGTTGATATAAATTCCGTCAGTAGTCGTGTAGCCGACGCTGTTTCCTGCAACACATGCAAGATGTGAGATAAGTCGAACAGTTGTTGTTTTTCCGTTTGTACCTGTTACGGCTACGATTGGAATGCGACCGGTTGCGTTATTCGGGAAAAGCATATCGATTACCGGTGCCGCCACATTTCGTGCAAGACCTTTTGCTGGTGATGTGTGCATGCGGAATCCCGGTGCTGCATTTACTTCCAGCACTGCGCCGGTTTTCTCAGTGATTGGTGTATCGATGTCGCGGGCAATAATATCAATTCCGCAGATATCGAGATTCATTAATCGTGCGATTCGTTCTGCGAGAAAAACATTGCGTGGATGAACACGGTCAGTAAGATCGCGCGCTGTTCCGCCGGTGCTGATGTTTGCAGTGTCTTTCAAAAACAAGATCTCGCCCAGCGGAAGAATGGATTCGAGTGTAAGCTCTTTATCTCTCAGGATGTTTTCGGTAATCTCATCGACAACAATGCGAGTGAGAATGTTTTCATGTCCGGCACCGCGTCGTGGATCTTTGTTTGTTTCTTCTATTAATTGGTTGACGTTAGATTTACCATCTCCCATTACCATTGCCGGTGTTCTTTTGGAAACTGCAACGAGCTTGTAATTCACTACCAGGAAACGATAATCCTGGCCGGTGATAAAACGCTCTACGATCACATCATCAGAAATGTTTTTAGCATGCATAAACGCACTTAAAGCCTGCTCTTTGGATGTAATATTGGTGGTGATTCCGCGGCCATGATTTCCATCCAGCGGTTTAATTGCCAATGGAAATCCAAGATCTTCGATGGCCTCATCCAGGTTTGAAGCGTGGTAAATAACAACGCCTTTTGGTACAGGAATGTAGGCAGCCTGCAACATGCTTTTTGTTTTGGCTTTATTCCCAACGAGATCAACTGCAATGCTGCTTGATTCGCTGGTCATTGTTGCACGGATCATTTTTTGATTCTTGCCCTGTCCGAGCATGATCAGCGATTGATCGTCGATGCGCGTAAATGGAATATTTCTTTTCTTCACTTCATCGAGGATAGATTGAGTGCTGGGACCAAATTGTCCGCGACGCGCTATTCTTCTTAAATCACTGATTACTTCATCTAAATTAAAATCTGTTTTGTCAAGAATGGATTGCACAAGCTCCACCGCTTTACGTCCAGCCATTATGCCGGCTTTTTCAAGCTCATAAGAAAAAACAACACTATAGATGCCTTTTTGCGATGTCGATCGTGTTCTTCCGAAACCTACTTCCATGCCTGCGAGACTTTGCAGCTCCAGCGCAATGTGTTCAACAACATGTCCGAGCCATGTTCCTTCTTTTATTCTTTGGAAAAGCCCGCCTTCAGTTTCATAAGAACAACGATGGCTGATAAGTGATGGCAGCAACTTTTGCAAGCTGGTACCAAAACCCTCTATAAGATTTGTAGGAAACTCCTCATAACTTCCGAGGTCGAGTTTCAATACAATTAATTTTTTGCGATAGTTCGACCACAGGTTAGGCCCACGCATCACCTTTATATCCACAATTTTCATAAAGTAGTTTTCATTGTTATTAGCAGAATCATGCCTATCGGTAATGTAATGAGAATGAACAACCTTAACTTTTAAGTCTATGTTAGCCTTGAGGAAAATTCTCCTCAGTTTGTAGAAAGAGAACAATAAAAAAAGCCACCTTATTCAGGTGGCTCTCAATGATATTGCAATTTTTATTCCATTTCCTGCAGGGCTTGTATGTTTATTGTGGCTTCCGCAAGCTGTGATAAGGTCACATCCGTTTTCTTTTCTTCTTCAAGGATAGTATTCAAAATTGCCGCAGCATCATCCAACTTAAGCAGTGATGCAAAAGTTCTGAGCGTACCATACGATGCAATTTCATAATGTTCTACTTTCTGAGCGGCAGAAATAATTCCTGCATCGCGCATGCCCCCTTTGTCCGTGTCTTTCATTATTTCCTGGCCTTCTTTTACCAGACCTGCCATTGCTTCACATTTCTTAGCCTGAGGTTTTTTACCAATGATATTGAAGACACGCTCAAGGTTTTTTATTTGCCCCTCAGTTTCTTTCAAATGTTTTGTCATTGCTTTAGCCAGTTCCGGTGAAGTTGCATTTTTTGCCATTTTCGGAATCGCTTTTGTCAATGCTTTTTCTGCCCAGTAAATATCCTTCAGCTCATCTTCAAATAATTTCATCAGTTTTGATTCTTCAATACCGTACTGTTGATTTGCCGGTTTTTTCTTTGTGGCGGATTTCATAAATGTGGTTTTTAATTAATAAAATGTTTCAACTCAGGTTTTAAATATCATGCCAAAAAAAGACAGCTCGATTTTTCTGCCTGTTAGTAATAGCTATAAAAAAGGATGCTGATTTTAGTTCAACATCCACTTGCAGATTAATGAAATGAGGTAAGTGAAAGAAAAATGCAGCGCTATTGAGAAAAGATTAAAGCTGCTTTTATAAATGAAATTTAGCTGATGTGACTCTCAGAGAAAATATCCTGGCTGCCGTCCATAGTTACTTCGTTCATAACGGATTTTTTCATCCGTCTGTTCAAAGTAAATGCCATGAAAATTTAAAATACAACTTGTAATTTTTAATGTGATTTTTAAAAAGGCAAAATCAGCATTCTGCTATCAGGAAATTAATTGTGGTGTTTTTTACACAAAAATAGTTTCAACAGGAGCGTTGTAATTAAACAACCATACCATCTTTAATGGTCAGTTTCCGGTCGGCCATAGCAGCCAGTTCTTCGTTGTGCGTGACGATCACAAAAGTTTGACCGAGATCTTTGCGCAGCTGAAAAAATAATTCATGCAGACTTTTTGATGTTGCAGAATCTAAATTTCCGGAAGGTTCATCAGCAAAAACCACAGCTGGATTATTTATCAAAGCACGCGCAACTGCAACGCGCTGTTGTTCGCCACCGGAAAGTTCAGATGGTTTATGCGTCATGCGATCCGCAAGCCCGAGCAGTTGTAATAATTCTTTCGCGCGGATTTCTGCCTGTGCTTTTGGGGTTTTAGCAATGAAAGCGGGCATACACACATTTTCCAGTGCAGTAAATTCAGGAAGCAAATGATGAAATTGAAAAACAAATCCAATGCGTTTGTTGCGGAATGCGGCGAGCTGTTTTGTATTCAGCTGTGAAATATCCTGTCCGTCAATTTCAAGCTTGCCGCCATCAGCACGGTCGAGCGTTCCGAGAATGGTAAGCAATGTTGTTTTCCCCGCTCCTGATGCGCCGACGATAGAAACGATTTCACTCCTGGAAATTTCGAGATTGATTCCACGCAAAACAGGAAGTGTTCCGTAAGATTTTGTAATACCGCTGGCGGAAATAAGGGACATGGCGGCAAAGATAGGTGTTAGTTTTGTCCTGAGAAATCTGCGAAAAGGGTGGATTTTGGACGATCTGGGATAAAAAGCGAAGCGACACGTTTAACCCCAAAAACGTGTCGCTTCTAAATGTGTTACACCGGGCGGCGTAACGGTGACAAAATTAGCGACTTAATCGGGCTGCTTAATTATTTTCGATGAGTGGGATACGCGCTGCGATGAAAGGGGTTAATTGTCACATTAAGTGAATTTCTTTTTTTGCTCTGTAGCATTCACATATTGCTGTTGTGTTTTAAATATTACAAGCTTCCCAATTAAAACTTACAATCACAAGGCGGCAATTTTCTGCTCCGCTTACTTCCGCTGCAACCGGAAAAAAATACGATGCTGAATAATAGCAGCAACGCCGTCGTAAAAAG
>JBKJMR010000401.1:0-8659 GCA_046596275.1 Bacteroidia bacterium
GGTTTCTCTTTTCCCGATACTTCCTTCGATCACCTGGAATTTTAAATTTTAAAAGGGTACGAAAAAAGAAATAATCTGCGGCAGAACGAAAAAGTGCGCAAAACGAAATAATTATCAAATGAAAAAGTTCCTTACCATTACCTTATTCTCCCTTTTACTTTTTTCCTGCACGAAAGAAGTAACAATTGATTTGCCTGCGCCCGAGAAAGAAATTGTTGTCGACGGTGGAATTTTTGTTGGTGAACCAGCAGAAATAAATCTCACATGGTCAACAGGTTATTTTGATCCGATCGATTCTGCTTCACTTGCAAATTACCTTATCAGCAATGCAACTGTTGTAGTGCATGATGGCGCATTGACAGATACACTTCGCCCCGCGTTTAATCCGAATAAGCCGATACCGATCGTATGGCGCGGCACAACTATTCTTGGCCAGGTCGGACACACCTACACACTCACAGTTGTTGCAGATGGAAAATCGGTAAGCGCAACCACAACAATTAATCCGCCTGTTCCGCTCGACAGTGCGTGGTTTAAATTAGAACCACCGCATGATAGTCTCGGCTACGCATGGGCACACTTAACTGATCCGGTTGGAGCAGGAAATGGTTATCGCTGGTTTGCAAAACGTATCACAAAAGATCCTGCATTCCTCGCACCATTCGGTTCTGCATTCGACGATAAATTTATTGAAGGGTCAAGTTTTGATTTCGCTTATTATCGTCCGAGCATTCCCGGTTCATCTGCTCCTGAAGATAATAATGAGCAGGATGGTTTTTATATCATCGGCGATACAGTCGTAGTGCAATTTTGTACGATCGGTCAGCGTGAAGTGAATTTCTTTCGCACCTATGAAAATGTTGTTGCCGGAAATGGAAATCCGTTTGCTGCACCAGGCGTTATTAAAACAAATGTTGAAGGCGGATTGGGGATTTTCTGTGGGTATTCTCCTACTTACGATACGATTATTTGCCGGTAGAAGAATCTTGTAATCTGGTAATTTTGTAATTAGGTAATTGAGAAGTTGTTTTATTTGCCAATAGAATTCTCAAACGCTCACTCACGGTTTTTATATTCATCCAGCTCTTTTGTTAATTCATAAAGCTCTTTCCTTAGCGTTGCGATTTCTTTTTGTTCCGGTGTTTCATACGCTTTTCTTATCGACGCGTATACTAAAGCAATAAAAGGAAAACCAACTAGTCCGAATGTGCCAGTATCGATTCGTTTTTGAGTTAGCAATGAAATTAAAAGAACTATAATCCATAATATTCCGTAACCGCTGGTGAAATAGAGTGGAAATGTTTTCATCTCGTATTTTATTATAATTTTTTAATCTGTGCAATCCGTGTAATCTGTGGCAACTCTTCTAGCCACAGATTACGCAGATTGCACAGATTCTAATTGTCGAACGCTTGTTGTGTTTTGATAATTGATAAAATCCTGCCGGCAATAAACGAAAAATGCCGAACAAATTAAAAACCCAATGATAGTAATAATACAAGTCTTAAGCAGAGGACGTGTACTCTGGATCAATTTACGAAGGGTAAGAAAATTACCTCCCCCAACAATTAATACTGAAATTAAACTGATGATAATAAAATATTGAGTTATCTCATTCGCAATTTCAGCTCCGCGTATTGGTCCAACATGTGCGACAATAATTGCAAAACTGAATAACGCCAGGGCGCTACCGAAAAATATAACAGAGCCATTCAGCAATACCAAAAGTGCAATTCCAATATGCCTTTTCGTCATTCAACAAAACTACTCTTCTTTTGGTGGACCAACTGGAGGCGGCACTGCATTTCCACCACCATTTTCCGTTTTAAAATTATTGGCTAATTTTTCTTTCGCCCATTCCCATATCTTCTCACTGTAAACTGCGCCGAGCAGACAAGTAAAAAACAATGCATACGGATTTGGCTCGCCTTCACCGGAGCTGAAAATTGCAAGTCCTCCTTTTACACCAAGGAAGATCACAATCGCTGCAGAAACTCCCCTGATAATTACACCGGTAATATCTTTGATAATAACGCCCTCTTTATCTACAGCCTCTTGCGCTTCTTTTACAAACGTTGAAATCACGGCTCCGAATAATCCGAAACCAAGCATTCCGACAATTAAAACCAACGACATAGAAAGCGGTTTGATCAGCCATTGTGCAATGTCTTTAAAAATCCCAAGATCATCTCCCGGTGATGGAACTTTTGGAATCTCCATAGGATAATCAGCAGAAGAAAGATACAGGTCATCACCGAAATAATAATCCGGATTCAGTTTAAGCGTATTCATTTCACTTACAAGATTTGGCTTCAGCGAATCAACACCTGCAGCACGGTTAACAAAATCAGTAAATCCCTGTTTGAATTCCTTGAGACCGTTTCTGAATTTTTCATCTGCATACCAGATTCCATCATTCACAGTTTCTATCTTGATATAAGATACTTCTGCAATCGATTTATAATGTTCAACAAGCAAATTGCGAAAAGAAACTCTTAGCTGCGATTTAAGGTTAGGACTTTCTGCTGAATAAACGGAGAGCAACCTGGTTTTTTCTTCCGTCAACCTGTTATTGTATTTTATTTTTTCCTTGTCCAATCCATCAAATGCATTTTTGCGACTGTTGATGCTATTTAAATAATCTTCATTCGCATCCCTGTACAACGCTTTCAATTTCGTCTTGGTCACAGCGTTTGGAATGCTCTCGATCTTTTTAATAATGAACGTATCCATTTCAAATTCCGGCGCTTCGGGTTTTACCATTAATGTGGTCTTGACATCCGAATGTTTCTGAATCTCGTCGAGCTGCGTTTTCAGAAACTCTTCTTTAGATTCGGCAGTCTCTGCTTTTTCATTAAAATAAGGAACAGTAATAATAGCTGCGAACGACAAATAAATGCTCAAAACGAAGATCAATCCGAGAATAACATTTTGTCTTACAGCATTATTCTTTCTGTTTTCGCTTGTAATTCCATTTCCCTGGTAAGAATCAATAAGCTGCCCGATCAATGACCACGCTGCAAGCGCCAACACCACCGGACCGATCTTGAAATTTTGAAATTGATTGCCCAGGTTACCAAAAATCGCAGAAAAGATATTGGTTCCAAATCCTTTGTCAGCCGGATTCGTGTTTTGTGCAATTTCATTTATGCCGTAATAAACATTTGACAGGCTTTTAAATAAAATATGCACCGGCTCGAAAAAGATCATCATAATCCCCGTTGAAAAAAACAAGCTCGTAATCCCAAGGCTTACAATTCGTGTTCGTAATGTATTCCCAAAAATGGTCCTGTTTCGTAAAAGGAACCTGTAAAAGCGAAAGAGAAAATAAATGATTGCAATAATAATCAGTAGCGCAATTATAAATCCGGAAACAATTGCGAGGGAGTTAGAAGGTTGATTCATCTATAATTAATTTATAAAATTCAACCAAATCTAACGCTTTATTACATTAACCAAAATAATGCACTGTTCCCATTAAATTTTCCGATGGAGACAAAATTTTATGCATGTTTTAATTTCTGACTGACCCATAGAATTTATCTATTCCCCAATCACTTTTAACCAATCGCTAATCACTCATTTCTATTTACTTATTCGCTATTTTTGCGCCATACAATTAAGCCACTCTCCCATTATGTCGACACCGGAAATAGTTAAAACGCTGATCATCGGATCAGGACCTGCAGGATATACCGCCGCGATTTACGCAGCACGCGCTGATCTCAAACCTATGATGTACATGGGACCTGAGCCAGGAGGACAATTAACAACAACAACCGAAGTTGAAAATTATCCGGGTTATCCGAAAGGAATCCAGGGACCTGAAATGATGGAACTTTTCAAAGCGCAGGCTGAACGTTTTCAAACTGATATTCGTTTTGGCTGGGCAACAAAAGTTGATTTCAGCGGACCGGTTCATAAGGTCTGGATCGACGAAGGAAAAGTGGAGATCCATGCGCACACTGTAATTATTGCAACTGGCGCTTCTGCTAAATGGCTTGGATTAGAATCAGAACAAAAATATCGTTCCATCGGCGGTGTTTCTGCATGCGCAGTTTGTGATGGATTTTTCTATCGCGGAAAAGATGTTGCAATTGTTGGTGCAGGAGATACTGCTTGTGAAGAAGCAACGTATCTCGCGAAGCTTTGCAGGAAAGTATACATGATCGTTCGTCGCAGCGAAGGTGAAATGCGTGCTTCCAAAACCATGCAGCATCGGGTGATGAATACACCAAACATCGAAGTGCTTTGGGATTCTGAAACGAAAGAAGTGCTCGGCGATGAAAGCGGTGTGAATGGAGCAATTGTTCTCAACGCAAAAACAAAAGAAGAACGCCGTCTCGATATTTTCGGATTTTTTGTTGCTATCGGACACAAACCGAACACAGATGTTTTCAAACCATGGTTGAAGATGGATGACTCCGGTTACATCCAGACGATTCCAGGCACAAGCAAAACAAATGTCGAGGGCGTTTTTGCTGTCGGCGATGCGCAGGATAAAGTTTACCGGCAAGCTGTAACTGCTGCAGGAAGCGGATGTATGGGCGCGCTCGATGCAGAACGTTATCTTGCCGACAAAGGCGTTCACTAACGAAACCTTTCGCGGGATTTTCCGTATGTTGAGCAACCATCACCCCAAATACAGCTCATTTCTCCCATGCGGATCAGTCTTACTTTGTTTGCTATCTTATTTTTTGCGCCCGTGTATGCACAATTGGGAAAGCAAAAAAACACCACACGTTATTACACGTTCGAAGCTATTTATGATTCCACGGAAGGAATCAATATTTACGAAAAGCTGAATTTCGCAATGGGCGGCGATTCAAGCCGGAACACACCGAAAGGTTATGCAGCTCAAAATATCTGGGAAGATTATTACAAAAGCGGCGCAGTGCTTCATACCGGCTACTACGTTGACGGGCAATTACGCAGCTACAAAAACTTCTACGAAAACGGAAACGTCGAACGCGATTTTCATAATATAGATTACTTCCGCAATGAAATGATCTTGTATTGGATCAATGGAAAGATCCGTTCAGACATTGTGTATTTCCAGGGCCAGGAAGAAGCGACACATGAATATTATGAAAATGGTAATCCCGAGATCGCGGAAGAGTATGCGAAGAAATGTGATTACCTGATGTTTCGCACGTTCTATTATGAAAACGGAAAAACACAAAGCGATCTGCAGCTCATCGACAAAAAGAAAAAGAAATATTACCTGAAAGAATTTTATGAAAACGGCCTCGTATCAAGTGAAGGCGGAATGCAATATTATCTGGAACTCGACAACTTCATGAAAGAAGGAACCTGGAAAGTCTACGATGAAACAGGCAAATTACTTTCAACGCAGGAATACGTCCGCAATCAAATGACAGAAGAGAAAAAAGGATAAAAAAAATCTGGTAATCTGGTAATCTGGTAACTGGGTAATTAACCGCACAACCGCCAACGCACATTGAGAAGTTTTATAAAATGGGCTCTGGGATTACGCTCATAGCCCATTTTTATTTTTTTCAATTACCCAGTTACCAGATTATCAGATTACCAAATCCCATCCAAGAGGATCTCTCCCTACTGCCGGAATATTACAAGCTCAGAAAATTCCTAAGAACAAATTCACCTGCTACTCCACTCGATTCTGGATGAAACTGAACAGCATGAAAATTTTCATAGGATAAGGCTGCGCTGTAAGGCTGAATGTATTCTGAAACTGCAGAAGTATACGCATCCAGCTCCGCATAATAACCGTGCTTATAATAAACTGCAGCATTATCAGGAACACCTTTGAACAGCGGACCTTTTAATTTAGAAATAACATTCCACCCTATTTTCGGAATTTCTATTGCAGGATTATTCGAAATAAATTTTTTCACATTCACGCGGAAAATTCCAAGGCATTGCGCATTTCCTTCTTCCGACTGGCGGCACATCAAATGCATTCCAAGACAAATACCAAGCACAGGCTGATTCAGTGACAGAATCACTTCCTCCAGCTTTTTCTCTTTCAGCGCTTTCATTCCATCGTGCGCTTCACCGCCGCCGGGAATAATTACTTTGTCAGCAGCCCTTATTTCTTTCGCATTATCCGTAAGCACCGGATTAAATCCGAAACTTTGTAACGCACGAAGCACCGCGTTTGCTTCTTTCGAACCGTAATCAATTATGGCTACTTTCATAAAGTCAGGATTTTTTTATCGCGTTAAAAAATTATGCAGAAGTGCTTCACCGTATTCTGTCATGATGGATTCAGGATGAAACTGAACGCCGCTTACGTCAAATGTTTTATGTTGTATGCCCATAATTTCTCCCTGCTCATCACGCGCTGTGATCAATAGTTCGGAAGGCATTTCATTCTCATCAATCGACCAGGAATGATACCGGCCGGCTTTAAATTCATTTGGCAAACCGGAAAAAAGAAATCCTGCGTCTGCTTCCTGTTTTACGTTTGTTGTTACACCATGAAATACGGTATCAAGCTGTTTTAATTTTCCACCGAAAGTTTCTGCAATCGCCTGGTGACCAAGACAAACTCCGAGAATGCTTTTTGTAGCGGCATATTTTTTAATCAACGGCAATAATAAACCAGCTTCTGCAGGAACTCCCGGTCCGGGTGAAAGAATTATTTTATCATACATGTCAGCAGCTTCAATATCCAGCCTGTCATTGCGGATCACATCAACTTTCATATCCGTAATTTTTTCAACCAGGTGAACAAGGTTGAAGGTGAATGAATCGTAATTATCAAAAACAAGAATACGTTTCATTTAGCCGCATTCTTTTTTTTCTGAGCTGCCACTTTTGTTTTGATTGCAACAATCGAATGTTCAATTACTTTTTTCAAAATTTTCACATCAACATCTTCAAGCCTGTTAATATAAAGACAGCCTTTACCGACTTTATGTTTTCCAAGCTTCGCCATCAAATGTTCCAACTCATGAAATCCTCCCACGAGATAAAGTGAAATATTTTTCTTTCGTGGAGAGAATCCGATAAGACAAATATCACCTTCATGACCGCTATCATATTTGTAATGATAAGAACCAAAACCAACAATAGCTGTACCCCACATTTTCGGTTCCGATTTTGTTATTGCTTTCATCAGATCAGAAATCGCATGTGCATCTTTACTCACCTGCTTATCAGGAATAGCGTCCAGAAATTTTTTAACGCTTGCATCGTTGACTTTTGTTTTTGCTTCTGCCATGACAAAAATCCTTATTGTTCGTTTTCAACAACTTCCGGCTTATTACCGTCTCTTGGTCCGCGCAAATGAATGATCAAACCGTTTAAAAAATTACGGAGGATCTGGTCACCACAAGGCATATAATTAGGATGATCTTCTGCCCGGAATAATGCGCCAAGCTCGCTCTCGGTGACCTTAAAATCAACAAGCGCAAGAATTTTGATAATGTCTGTATTGCGCAATTTTAATGCGACACGAAGCTTTTTGAAAATATCGTTATTTGTCATTGGAGTTTTAAAGTTCTGTTTTTAAAGTTTGATAATTTTTTGTGTAACCACTTTTTCATTATCCGAAACAGTTACAAAATAAATTCCGGGCGTTTCAATTAAAAAGCTGGTCCTATCAAGTGAACAAGTATATGTGCTGATCACTTTTCCAAAACAATCTGTGATCGTAACTGTGCGCTCAGCAGCATCTTTAAATTCAATATTAAACTTTTCTTCCGTTGGATTCGGATAAACCGGTAAAGCAGGTTGTTCGATAGGCTGATTAATTCCTATGGGTGTAAGATTATTCAACCTGTACTGGCTGAAGAAACGCCAGATCTCAACGCTTGCATTAAAATCCATATTGGTCACATTGATATTTATAATTGCACCGGGCCATGAATGTCCGCCACCGATTATTTTGAAAAGTTCAACTGTTGCACCTGAATCACCACCGGAATAAACATAATGTTCGGCAGTGCAACCATCGCTGGTATTTACATTCGGCACGTTAGTCATTACCGGGTTTGGATTGCAATTATTAAAGTCCACCCAGAATTTCACAAGACTGTCAACCGGTTCAATATATGCATCGCCATAATAAGAAACGGTTGCATCAGCTGTTCCATGAATTTGCATGACCGGCGTCGGATGTATCGGGCTGCACGATGCAAGATGAGAATAAACCATTCCACCCGTAACAGATGCAACAGCCGCAATGCGATGACCAAGCTGGCAAGCCAGCTCATAGCTCATAAATCCACCATTGCTCATGCCCGTACTGTAAATTCTATTTGGATCAATTGAATAATTCGCAGCAACGGTATCGATCAATGCAGAAAGAAATCCAACATCATCGATCGGCGACATCACGTCAAATGCATTCCAGAAGCGCTGATTGCTCGCATCAAGTGTTCCGTTAGGATGTACAATTATAAAATTTGCAGTGTCAGCTATCGGGCGGAATTCACCGTATGCTTCTTGCTGTGTATTGTTTGAACCATATCCATGAAGATTCAGCACAAGCGGAACCGCAACGGATGCATTATAAATTGCAGGAACATAAATACGATACGTACGCAAAATGGATTGGTACATAAAGCTGCCGGATACTGTCGTCTGTGAAAAAGTATCTGCCCTGAATGCAAAACAAAAAACGAGCAGGAAAAGAAATTTGGTCTTCATTATAAAATTTTAACGGGTT
>JBKJMR010000003.1:0-12552 GCA_046596275.1 Bacteroidia bacterium
CCCGGGCGACCGCTATGATAAAGGTCATCACCAAATGGAATGATCGTATTCAAACCATCATTACCACCCGAAAGCTGCACGACGATCAAACGTTTTCCATTTGTTTTCTGAAGCAACATTTTTTCCATCACTTCATGCGCCGCAGTATCATTCCCCCGAAGAAAATTCGGAAGCAACAAAGAAGCGGAAGCAATTCCTGTAAGGCGGAGAAAATCTCTTCTTGAATAATTAGTCATGAGGAAATATTATTTAATAATTTGCCTTTTTCTTGTGGTTTGTTGGTGGTTGGTGGCAGTAATGTTGGTAGCAAACTTGACCACCAACCATTTTTTCGACCACCAACCACCAACCTTTCCTAAATAATCTGAAATTCCGGCGTCTGCATTACGGCGACTACCGTGGTAATGATCCTTCGTTCTTTCGTTGAGGAATCGATCATGGTTTCAATTTGTTTACGATCGATGCGATTGGATGGCGCAAGGATGAGCAAACGGATTATTTCTTCTGTCAGCAAACCTGGTTCGACGGCTGAAAAATAATTTGTGAGCGATGTCCAGTCGGATTTTACTTTGGCAGTTTTTCCGTCCTGCTGTTTTGCATCTGCTGTTTCTTCGAATGCAGGTTTTTTATTTAAACGTGCAGTGCCCGCGTCCAGCATTGCTTTTGGTAAATGCAAACGTTGTACCAATGAAGAAGAATCAATCCATCCGCGACCGCCTTTCCATCCTGCAACATTCGGTGGAAGAAATAATGTTTGTCCCAATACTTGTTGCAGCGCGGTCATTTGTGCATCATCCATTTCAAGCTTGCACAATTTTTTTAAGCGCACAAGCAGCTCGACAGGAGAAATAATTATGCAGCCGATATTTTTATCATCGTAAAACCAATCCGAAACAAAGATCGTCCGCATCAGATCACCGATATCATAATTGTTTGAACGAAATCGTGCCGCCAGCTCTTTCACACGTGATTTATCTACTTCCGGATTTACGAATGTTTTGTAAATTTTGGTGCAGATGTATTCTGAAAGCTGTGGCTTCTCCAACAGCATATTGATAATATCCTCACCATTGAAATTTCCTTTTTTACCGAACACTTCCTTCTCATCACTATCATGTTGCTTGTCGTTATACACAAATTCAAACTCGCCTTTTTTATTTACGGTCCAACCGGTAAAAGCACGCGCAGCATTTTTAATATCACTTTCCTTATAGCCATTTCCTTCACCGAGCGTAAACAGCTCCATTACTTCACGTGCAAAATTTTCATTCGGTGCATCTTTTTTATTTTCCTGGTTATTCAGCCAGAGAATCATCGCAGGATCTTTTGAAATTTCATGCAACATCTCACGGAAGCTTCCGAGCGCATGCTTACGAATTGTATTATGCTGAACCTGCAGCAGGTAAGCGAAATTCCCCGAAGTCGCGAAATGATTATGCCAGAACAAGATCATCTTCTCACGCAGTGATGCTTTTGCAACAGCCATCCGGTCAATCCAGGCAAGATTCAGCGCTTCTTTTTGTTGCTGCGATTTAAGAAAAAGCGAAACTACTTTCAGCGGACGAACTTCTCCGTTATCCTTGGTTTCCGGCTTTTGAAGAAAAAGCAGATCCTGGATAATTTCTGAATCTTTTATCAATTCATCTGCAACAACAGCAAGATTTTTCCCTTTATACCGCACCAGTAACGCCGGACTCGGACCGAAAGCAGCCCTTGCGAGCAAATGCTGTAATTTCTTTTCTTCAGTAGCCATATGAGTTAGGGAGTTTCGGGTTTCGAGTTACAGGTTTCGGGTTAAAAGGTAATACACTCAATGCAAAATACGAACCATTTATATTTTTTCAGTTATGTAACTTTCTTCTGATTCCCGCGTCTCAGAAATCTTCGCAAAGCACATCAGGTTTCAATTCCGAACCCAGAACCCAGAACCCAGAACTCTGAACCCAAAACTCCGAACTCCGAACTCGAAACTCCGAACTTTTGCCCCCTCTTAACAAAGTAGTATTGATAACTACCGTCTTACCGCATGGAAGTGTTGGACCCTGATTTTTAAATTCGTATGCTAATAAATCCGTCTTGTCTAAACGTTCCCGCATACTGCTTATTATCACCGCTGTTCTTCTTGTTGGAGCAGGCGTGTTCGGGTATTTGAAAATCCGCAAGCAGGAATCTCCTTCCCGTGATGCGCTTGAAGCAATTCCGAACAGCGCTTTTTGTGTGATCAGCACAAAAGATGTACGCGGCACATGGGAAAAGCTCAACCGTGGAAATCTTGTCTGGGATGCTATGCACGAAACCGAATGGGCATCCTCAGTTAGTCACAACACCACACTTATTGATTCACTTCTCGCAAGTGATCCTGAAGTTGCCTCCTTTTTTGAAGATCGTGAATGCTGGTTGTCGCTCAATTTTACCGGCAATGAGGATTTCGATTACCTGGTTGCCGCTTCACTTCCCTCTGCGGGTGATATGGATGAGTTTGCAGAATTTATTAATAAAAAATCTTCTCCTTCAGCTAAAACCAGCGTTTCAAAATGGAAAGGAAATTCTATTTATGAGATCGTTCCTGCTGCAAGCTCAAAATTTTTTATCGGCATGCGCGAAGGTGTAATTCTCGTTTCCGCAAATCTTGAATTATTAAAAACCGGCATGGACCAATTAGATAAAGGTCCTTCATTAAAAAATGACAAAGGTTTTATGCTCGTCAGGCAGACTGCGGGCGAAAAAGCTGCTGCAAATGTTTACATCAATTACAGCAAATTGCTTGTCGGGCTCAAAAGAATTTCAAATGAAAATTTTCATGAACGTTTAGAAGGCTTAAATCATTTTGCTTCATGGACAGAAATGGATTTGTCGCTGCGGCCGAATGCGGTGTTGCTGAATGGTTATACTTCTTCTTCTGATTCATCCAAAGAATTTCTTGGCGTGCTCAAAGGTCAGCAGCCGCAATTGATTGAAGTGGCAGGCGTTCTTCCTGCTACAACATTAACTTACGCAAGCTTCGGCATCAGTAATTTTCAATTATACAACCAGCGTTACGATGCGTATCTCGCACATGAAGGTATTGCGGAAGAACGTCGCGATAAGCTCGCACAGCTCAAACGTAATTATGGTTTTGATCCTGATGAACAAATTGCGAATTGGCTGGGAAATGAAATTGCAATGGCAACCATTCCGTCAAGTGATGGCGGAACAACAACTATTGCATTGCTGAGTTCTGCAAACACAGCAGAGACCCGGACTACATTAATTGGCCTTGAGCTAAAAAATGATTCCGTTCCCGTTGTGCCTACAACCGATTCATCCGGTTTTGTGATCCGGAAGCTGCCTGTTCCGGGTATGCTGCCTGCAACATTCGGTGATATGTTTCATGATTTGCGTGAAGCGTATTATACCATCGTGCAACAATATGTTGTGATTGCGCCGGATGAAAATTCGCTCCGCACCTTTATTGCTGCAAACATAAACGGAACAACGCTCGCACATAATCGCGCCTATGCGGATTTCGCTACGAATATGTCGCAGGAGGCAAGTCTCACGCTTTATGCTGCACCCGGACATTGCGAACCGGCGATCAAAAAAAATGCTTCTGCAGGATTTGCTGAAAATTTAAAAACACATTCCGGTTTGCTTCGTCGTTTTGACGGGGCAATATTGCAATTCAGCACGGGTGATGCGGATCTTTATTACACCAATATTTTCATCCGGCATAATCCAACTACAAAAAGAGATATTGCAACACTTTGGGAAACGCAGCTTGATACAACGTTCAGTGGAAAACCTGTTTTAGTGGTGAATCACCGGACAAAAGGACTGGATATTTTCCTGCAGGATGACGCAAATAAAATTTATCTCATCAGCAGCACAGGTACAATTCACTGGAAAAAACAACTCAATGAAAAAATAATCGGTGAAGTAAAACAAGTTGATGTATTAAAAAACGAAAAGCTTCAATTATGCTTTAATACGTCTTCCGCGCTTTACATTATCGACCGCGCAGGAAATAATTATGCACCTTTCCCTGTTCAGCTTCCTGCGCCCGCGACGAACCAGGTTGCCATCATGGATTATGATAATAACCGCGATTATCGTTTCCTGATTGCATGCAGCGACAAGAAAATTTATAACTATGGTGTTAATGGCAAAAAGATTGAAGGATGGAAACTTCCTGTCACCGGCGACGAAGTAACCGTTCCGATCCAGCGCGTGGTTGTTGCCGATAAAGATTACGTGATCATTGCAGATCGCTCAGGAAAAATTTACGTCACCGATCGCCAGGGAAATACGCGATTGAGCCTGAAAGAAAAATTAAATTCCCCTGTTACGCAAATCGTCGTTGAGCCCGGCAAAGATCTTACACGCACACGTATTGTCAGCGCAGATTCATTCGGAAACGTGAGTCGGTTAACACTTTCCGACGATCTCGAAAGAATGCATTTCATGGACTTTGAAAACACACCCGGCTTTGATTACCGCGATATTGATGGTGATGGCAACCGTGAATTTATTTTTGTTGATGCACATCGCCTCATGCTTTTCAACCAGGACAAAGCGCCTGTGATGAGCTACACCTTCGAATCGGAACCGGAACCTGTTGCCCAGCTCTTTTTCTTCGATGCAAAAGATGTACGTATCGGTGTGCGTTGTCCGGGCAATTCCGAGCTGCACTTAATCAACAATGGCGGCACGGATACAGAAGGTTTCCCGATCACCGGAACTACTGCTTTCAGTATCGGAAAATTAAACGGCGATGGTGTACTGACATTGGTTTGCGGAAATAACGGAAAGTATTTGTGTGCTTATTCGCTTCGGTAGGGGAACGAATTACGAATCAACCGAATATTACGAATCTGTGTTCATTTTAATAGGGATTTAACCGATTCACCCAAACTTTGACTTTCGTATATTCGTTTTCATTCGTAATTCGTTCCCCTTCGTAAATTCGTTTTGATTCGTAATTCGTTCCCCTTTTCCTCCTTTTTATTATCTTTCGACGCCTTATCTCAATTGTCCCCCTTATGAAAAAAATCCTACTCGCCCTTCTTACTGCATGCGCGCTTCCTTTTGTTGCTTCTGCACAGGATATGCATGCTTATGCTAACAGCAATTATGGCGGAATCAGCAGCGCAAAACTCAACCCTGCTATGCTTGCCGACAGCCGCTACAAAGTGGACATCCTGCTTTTCGGAATGAACACAGCGTTCAGCAATAATTATGTCGGGTTTTCGAAAGAAGCGCTCGCACATCCGAATTATTCTTTTTTCGGTGCGATAAAAGCGGAAAGCGATACCAACAGAAATACTGTAGGATTTCCGAATTTCCAGGATACTCTTTTTCAGCAGAAATATATTTCTACACGTAGAGATGGACAGATCAAATCCTTTTCATTCAAAAACAGGATTGAATTACCATCTGCATTAATTACAATCAACGAAAGACATGCAATAGGTATTTATGGCGCTATCCGCTCTTACATTAACGTGGATGGAATTGAAGAGCCGCTTGCCAACCAGATCTATGCAGATTTCGGCGACAGCGCACAATATGATGCACCCTTAACCAACAAACGTTTCAGCGTGCAGTATATGAGCTGGCAAGAATCGGGAGTTACATGGGCGTTTACTGTAAAACCAGAAGGTGAACACTTTTTGAAAATTGGTGTTACGCCAAAACTTTTGCTCGGACTTGGTTCTGCTTACATGTACGCAGAAGATTTTGAATACATGACTACGAGCGACAGCACACTTACTTTTTTCAAGTCGGATGTACAATACAGTCACTCCAATAATTTCGAATTTCCTGAAGGTGGCGGATTCAAATATAAAGTTTCATCTAAAGTAGGTGTTGGTCTTGATGTCGGAGCTGTTTACGAATGGCGCCCGGATCATGAGAAGTATAAATACGATATGGATGGCGAAACCAACTTATGGATGCGCTCTAAAAATAAATATAAGCTACGCGTTGGAGTTTCGATTACAGATATCGGCGCGATTAAATTTGAGCGCGGTCAATACAGCTATAACTTTGAAGCAGATGTAAACAACTGGAATATCCGCGACCTGGTTTTTGATTCAGTTCCGATCCAGTCATTCGATGATACTTTGCGTGCACGTTTCCTGGAAAAGGAGACAAGCCAATTTTACAGCATGAATCTTCCGACTGCTTTCAGTGTGCAGATCGATTATCACATCTGGAAAGATTTCTACGTCAACTTTACTCCATTCGTCGCTGTACAATGGAAGAAAAATGCGAACAAGGTGCATGAGATTTCCAACTTCACACTTACACCGCGGTGGGATCACAAATGGTTTGGCGTGATGGTTCCGTTCTCTTACAATCAATACAGGAACTTTAATATGGGAGCTTGCGCAAGAATTGGTCCGCTGATCATCGGAACAGATAATCTTGCAGCATTCTTCAGCAAAAAGAAAACAGTCTACGGCGCCGACTTTTATTTCATGGCGAAAATTCCGATTTTCTATAAAGAGCCGAAAGACAAAGACAAGGATAAAGTCTCCAACAAAAGAGATAAGTGCGTCGACATTCCAGGCGTTTGGGAATTCCTCGGTTGTCCTGATCGTGATGGAGATCATATACAGGATTCCGAAGATCTGTGTCCTGATACTCCTGGTCTCAAACAATACAATGGTTGCCCTGATAAAGATGGCGATGGAATTATCGATGGACAAGATGCATGTCCTGATGATGCAGGATTAGCTGCATTCAACGGATGTCCAGATAAAGACGGCGACGGAATCATTGACAAAGACGACGATTGTCCTGACGAGCCTGGTTTACCAATCTTCAAAGGTTGTCCGGATAAAGACGGCGATGGTGTGATGGATAAAATCGATTTGTGTCCTGAAAAACCGGGGCCGGTTGAAAATGAAGGATGTCCTGAAATCAAATTGAGCCTTGTAGATCTTGCAGGCCAGGCGTTGAAAATTTCTAAACAGGCAAAAGACGGAAGCTTCACATTTGAAAGCTTGCCGAATGATTCGATCTGTGTATTCCGCCTCGAAGGAGATTTGGATAAAACAGTTGGTGTGAATGAAGTGAAAGTGATTGTAAACGGTTCTGCAAAACGCGCGATCCGCAGCCAGGCAGATGGATTATTCCGCTTCGATATTCCGAAACCTGTGGGTAACGGATTGAAACAAGTAGAGGTAAAAGATGTGGTGATCGTATTGACGAAAGAAGAACAAGAGGTAATCAAAAAAGCATTTGATAATCTTGAATTCGAATCGGGCAAAGATGTCATCCGTTCAACTTCATTCTCTGCATTGGATGAGCTCGCTGCATTGCTTGTGAAACATCCTGACTGGGCGCTTAAGATCAGCGGACATACAGACAATGTTGGTAAGCCTGCGGCAAACCTGACGCTTTCTAAAAAACGTGCAGAGTCGGTGAAACGTTACCTGGTTAGCAAAGGTGTATCTGCAAATCACCTGAAGACAGAATTCTTCGGACAGACACGACCGATTGCACCGAATACAACTCCAGAAGGCAGACAGAAAAACCGTCGTGTAGAAATGCTGATCATTGATTTCTCAACGATGGGACCTGTTGATCAACCTGCGCCTGCAAAAACGCCAGCGAAAAAACCACCGGTGAAAAAATAATTTATCGGTAATTACAATTAATGAAACTAAAACGTGAGACAAGAGTATAAAACCTCAGTCTCACGTTTTTTTATGCAGAGATTGCCCACCTCTGCAAGAATAAAAAACGAACCAAAATGGCTGCGGGACGTTAAAGTGAATTTGATTAATCTTTGAAACAGTGGCATTGATAACGATCGTAAATTTCGGCAGCAGCAAAACTCCACTTATCGCGGATATGGTAAGTGCATGTGGAGCCGAAAATCAAATTGTGAAATGGAAAGATTGTGTGGAGAAAGATTTTTCAGCTTCTTCAGGAATAATTTTCAGCGGCTCTCCCACAATGTTTACCGAAGCTGATCATCAACCTTACGTTGAAAAATTTGCTTTTATAAAATCCGGGAAAACTCCAACGCTCGGAATTTGTTTCGGTCACCAGCTGATGGGAATTTTACATGACGCGAAAATTTTCCGTGGAATAGAAGTGCGAACAAGAATAAAAATTCATGTAATGAAAGAAGATCTTTTATTTGAAGGTCTCGCACCAGATACCGGGATGAATGAAGATCACACAGAAGGAATTACATTACCACCCGGCTTTATTCACCTTGCCACGTCTTCCACGTATACGATCGAAGCAATGCGTCACCCTGTTCTTCCTTTGTGGGGCGTGCAATTTCACCCGGAAGTTTCAGGTGAGACAGGAAAAAAACTGGTTGGTAATTTTTTGAAAGCGGTTCAGAAAAACTATTCGACTAAATAATAATTCTCCTTGACTGAAAACTGACCACTTACTACTGATACTGACAACTGATTACTGACAACTGACTTCTGTACTGATTACTTTTTCTTCCTCAACAAAACCGTCTGCCCCACTTTAGGCTGCGCACCGACAGGCAGATTATTATATTTATAAATCGACTTAACCTTTACGCCATAATGCTGTGAAATATCATAGATCGATTCGCCCGGCTTTACAATGTGCTGACCTTCTTTCGATTTTTTCTTCTTCGGCTTAATGTATAAAAGCTGTCCCGGAGTAAGCACCGCATTTTTACTCAGATCATTGTATTTGTATAATTGCCAAACGCCCATGTCCAGCTCTTTCGCAATCTTCATGAACGAATCGCCGGGTTTTACAATGATGTATTCCGTTTTATTATTTACAAAAACTTCTCTTCGTGTTGACGTAGCTGAGACAGCCTGATCGGCCTGGGTATTTGTTTTTGGATTTACTGAAACTAATTGAACAATTTCTTCCTTATCATAAGCATACAATTTATAACGCTCAATGATATCAATCAAACGATCAGCATAACGAGGGTCTGTTGCATAGCCTGCTGCTTTTAATCCTTTTGCCCAACCTTTATAATCGTTCAGCTTAAGAGTAAATAATGCTGAATAACGTTCGCGGCTTTTTAGAAATTTCGAGTGATCAACAAATGATTCGTAGACAGAAGGATATTTCCGGAAACATTCATTTTTTTCGTCATCATCTGAAGTGTACGTATCGCCTGTCCATTCCTTATGACATTTAATTCCGAAATGATTATTTGCATAAACAGCAAGCGCAGAATTTCCATTATCCGATTCAAGCATTCCCTGTGCGAGTGTGATGCTTGCCGGAACTTTATACATGTGCATTTCGCGAACTGCATCGTCTTTGTATTTGTCAATGTAATCAGCGGGCGTCGATTTTTTCTCCGAAGGCTGTGCATACAAGGCAGCATTCGTAGTTAAAAGTAAAAAAATGAAAAGTATCCTTGAGAGATTATTCATTTGCATTCCATGGGTTATTTACAAATTTAGTTCCGCAAATGGCTGCTATCAGAGCTTTCACAGGTAAATTTGAACATGGAAATGTTAATTGGGGGAAAAGTCAGTCAGATTTCAGTCGGAAAACGCATATCCGCCGGTATGAATGAACAAGGTTTTACTCAGATGGGATTTGTTTAATTCCCTGGCTGCAAATAATGCTTTTGCCGAATAAATCAGGTCAAGCGGGAGATCATATTTCAGCTTCATTTCATTTTTAAAGTTCTCAAGCAAAGCCGAAGATCTGCCGTAACCGCCAAATGTAAACCGGTCCTCAATTCTCCATGCAGCTTGTTTAGTTTCTTGCTGCAAAAGAGTATAAACTTCACGCTCCAAATATTCTTTCCCCTCCAACACAGCAATTCCGATAATATGCTGATGCGCTTTTGCAGAAGAAATAATTCCCGCAAGCGTTGCACCTGTTCCGACCGGGCAAATAATTGTGTCGAATAAATCTGTTTCACCTGAAAGGATTTCTTTGCAGCCTTTTACTGCGAATTCATTTGAACCTCCTTCAGGCAGTACATATGCCGATCCAAACTTTTGCAGCAATTCATTAATAAAATCAGGATCATTTCTTTTTCTATAATCTTCCCGTGAAATAAAAGTCATTTTCATTCCGCAAGAGGCTGCATATTTTAATACAGCATTTGAGTCCGTATTCAATTCATCCCCACGAATGATTCCGATTGTTTCAAAACCGTATTTCTTCCCAACAGTTGCAACCGCTGCAATATGATTTGAAAAAGCACCTCCGAATGTGATCAGCTTTTTCAACCCAAGCCGTCGCATTTCTTCAAGATTATGCTTCAGCTTGTATGATTTGTTTCCACCCGAAAGCGGATCAGGAAGATCAAGGCGTAAAACCGAAAGGGAATTGTTTTCTCCTTCGCCAAAAAAGTCCTCAAGAATATCAATCTGTGACACTGTCAAATTTAGGCAGAAAAAGAGTGGTTAGTTCGGTCCCCATAATTTATCGGGACCGAACTCAACACTCATTACTCCAAACTCAAAACTCTTTTTCTAGCTATATTTACAGCATGGCAGACGGATTTCAACCTGGAGATTTTTATAAAACGGAAGACGGATATACTGTTTTTACAGAGCAGTTTCTTCTCCGTCGCGGATTTTGCTGCATGAATGGTTGCAAACATTGTCCTTATCAATTCAATCCGAAAAAAGGACGCATCGACCCCGATTATATTAATCCCAACAACCTCAAAAAGTAACTTCTATGTTCGGCTTCGGCAAAAAGAAAAAAGTTTATTTCTCTTCCAAAGTTTTAATGACGCGTGAAGCTGTTGACAAACTTTTGGTGAATGGATTACGGAACAAAGAAATTCTTGTCATCACTTTTTTTGCATCGACCAAAAATAATCTGGAGAAAAAGCTGAACGATGAAGTGTTGGATGATTTTATTATTCCTGCAGACAAAATCATTAATGGAAGCGCAATTCCACGAATAAATTCTTTTTTATCATCCGGTGGAAAAATGGTTTTAGCTGAACGTTATCCATTGAATGCAAATGAAACGCAGCTGGCAGAAAAGCTTGAAGCGAATGGAATTGCGTTACCGGTTGATGCCTACAACGCGCTTGATGATGCTTTCATGCTCCAGGCAGGTGGTGAAAACATTGCTTCACTGATGAAAAAAATGGGAATGGCGGAAGACGAGATCATCGCGCATTCCATGGTTGAAGCATCCATCGAAAAATTTCAAAAAAAGATTGCTTCGAAGGTAACCAGCGAATCACATGCACCATCGGCGGAGCAATGGTTCCGTATTAATTTTCCATTCGGATAATAAATTTCATTGCACATCTCCGCTCCTATGACAAAAGAAGAATTTCAGCAACGTATTCTCACCGGAATTCCCGAAGAACTTCCAACGCTCAAACCTTACGACACCACACTGAATCACGCGCCGAAAAGGAAAAATATTCTTTCTGCCGAAGAGAAAAAGCTCGCGTTAAGAAATGCATTGCGTTATTTTTCAAAAAAGCACCATGCCGTTCTTGCAAAAGAATTCGCCGAAGAATTAAAAACATACGGACGCATTTACATGTATCGCTTCCGCCCCGATTACAAAATTTACGCGCGACATATTTCCGAATTTCCGAATCAATGCATTCAAGCTGCTGCAATCATGCACATGCTTTCCAATAATCTTGATTACGCAGTTGCACAACATCCGCATGAATTAATTACATACGGCGGAAACGGTGCCGTATTTCAAAACTGGGCGCAGTATTTATTGACAATGAAATATCTCGCGACGATGACTGATGAACAAACACTTGTTTTGTATTCAGGTCATCCGCTTGGATTATTTCCTTCGCACAAAGATGCGCCGCGCGTTGTTGTAACAAACGGAATGATGATCCCGAATTATTCGAAGCAGGATGACTGGGAAAAATTCAACGCGCTTGGTGTAACGCAATACGGACAAATGACTGCCGGTTCATTCATGTATATCGGTCCGCAGGGAATTGTACATGGCACAACCATCACCGTTATGAATGCGGCGAGAAAAATTTCTACCAGCGAAGAAGATCGAAAGGCCCGCCTGCCTTCAACTGATAATAAAAAAGTCGGGCAGGGAAAATTATTTGTCTCCTGCGGATTAGGTGGAATGAGCGGCGCACAACCGAAAGCAGGAAAAATTGCCGGACTTGTTTCCGTCATTGCAGAAATAAATCCGAAAGCAACAGAAACACGTCATTCACAAGGTTGGGTAGATGAAGTGTATGATGATCTCGATAAATTATTTGCGCGAATCAAAGAATGCACAAAAGCAAAAACCGGGATTTCACTTGCTTACCAGGGAAATGTAATTGATCTCTGGGAAAAATGTGTGAAGGAAGATTTAAAAGTGGATATGGGAACGGATCAAACTTCGTTGCATAATCCATGGGCCGGCGGATATTATCCTGCGGGAATTTCTTTCGAAGATTCGAAAAAGATGATGGCTGAAGCGCCGGAGAAATTCAAAGAAGAAGTGCGCAGCTCGTTGCGTCGTCATGCTGCTGCAGTAAATACGCTTGCGGCAAAAGGCATGTACTTTTTTGATTATGGAAATGCTTTTTTGCTCGAAGCATCACGTGCAGGCGCACCAATTACAAATACAGACGGAACT